>JALNVO010000026.1 GCA_023231365.1 Fibrobacteraceae bacterium
AGATCGAGAAGCGGATGAAGGAAATCATCAAGGAAGACCGTCCGTTTACCCGTATTGAGGTAAGCGGAGCGGAAGGCCTCAAACGCACTGATGGCGATAAATATAAGCATGACAATGCCGAACGCGCGCTTGCCCGTGAAGGTTCCGACGGTACGCTTAGTTTCTATGCGAACGGCGAACCGGGCAAAAATTGGGAAGATCTCTGTGCGGGGCCCCATGTGCCGAGCACTGGCAAACTCAAGTGTTTCAAGATTCTCTCACTTGCCGGAGCATATTGGCATGGAGACCAAGCGAGCGACCAGCTCACCCGCGTATACGGCACTTGCTTTGCCGACAAGGATGGCCTTGAAACTTATGTGAAGTTCCTCGAAGAAGCCGAAAAACGCGACCATCGCAGAATTGGTAAAGAAATGGATCTCTACCACATTGAAGATCATTCTCCGGGAATGGTATTTTGGCATCCGAAGGGAACGGTGATGGTAAATGCCCTCAAGAACTATATCCGCGGCAAAATCGACCGCCGTGGATACCTCGAAGTCATCACTCCGGAGATTTTGAACAAAACGTTGTGGATCAAATCCGGCCACGCCGACAAATACAACGAGAATATGTTCAAGACGATGGCGGGCGATGTGGAAATGGCCGTAAAGCCGATGAATTGCCCGGGTCACATCCAAATTTTCAACACGGGTCTGCGCAGTTGGCGCGACCTTCCGATGCGCCTCGCCGAATTTGGAAAGTGCCACCGCTACGAACCGGCCGGCACGATGCACGGTCTGATGCGCGTCCGCGGATTTGTTCAGGACGACGCCCACATTTTCTGCACCGAAGAACAGATTGCAAGCGAAGTCGCGGACTTTTGCCACTTGGTGAAGGAAATCTACCACGACTTCGGATTCGACGATGTCAAGGTCAAGTTCTCTACCCGCCCTGCGAAGCGCGTCGGTAGCGATGAACTTTGGGACAAGGCGGAGACGTCGCTTGAAGATGCGACTAAACTCGCGGGATTAGCTTATACGCTGAACCCCGGAGAAGGCGCCTTCTATGGCCCGAAGCTCGAATTCACGCTCAAGGACAGCCTCGGCCGTGATTGGCAATGCGGAACCATCCAGGTGGACTTCAACTTGCCGCAGCGCTTGGGCGCCGAATATGTAGGCAAGGACAACCAGAAGCATATCCCTGTGATGCTCCACCGCGCAGCCGTGGGCTCTATCGAGCGCTTTCTCGGAATTCTCATCGAAGAATTCATGGGCGATTTCCCGCTCTGGCTCGCTCCTGTTCAGGCCCGCATTCTCCCGATTTCCGAGAAATTCACGGGTTATGCGAATAAAGTAAAGGAGCAGCTCGTGAACGCCGATGTCCGCGTCGAGGTCGACAACTCCAATGAAAAATTGGGCTATAAGATCCGGCAATGCGAATTGCAGAAGGTCCCTTACATTCTGATCGTAGGCGAAAAGGAAGCCACAGACAACCTCATTTCTGTCCGCAAGCGCAAGGATGGAGATATGGGACAAATGAAAGTGGAAGACTTTATTGCTAAAACCGCTGACGACCGCAAGGTGGTGAGATAAGCCGTAGAGACTCGCGGCGAAATCCGCGAAACGATCTTAAAACGCAGACTCTTGGAAAAGGGCCTGCGTTTTGAATTCATCCCCACAATTGATTTCCCTTGGAGGCTTCATTAGGGTTTTGTTCGGCTTTTATGCTTTTTTTGCGTATTTTTGACCTTCTCTTCATTTTTGTAAAGCCTTTGGACTTTTTTGTATTCGCTTTGGCCCTGCCCAACTGTAGCCTTTTGAAATTTGCTATAAAATCGCTGTTTCAGGTTTTGGCACGTTCTTTGCTTTTATCGGAGCGAACGGATAAAAATCCCTTCGAAACCAAAAGGAAGAACTATGACAAGAAAATCAGTCCTCTTATTTGCAACAACGTTTGCGGCAATTCCTTTGTTCGCAGAAGATGCTGCTCCGACGTTTTCTGTTTCGGGCGAAGTCGATGCCGAAGCGAATATGCATTATAAACAGGTAGATCCTCGGACGGAAACGAATTATCAGAGCGATGATACTCAGTTGCTCCACGATTATTCTTCAACGTTCAATATTTTGTTCTCAATAAAGTTTAACGATAAGTGGTCTGCTGAAGCTGCTATTTCTGCAGATGATGTGAATACTGCGCCGGGTTTTGCTTACGACGGGGCGTTCGTCCAGTACACAGCAAGCGACAAACTGTCGGTGAAAATTGGTGATATGACTTATGCCGAAGGCGCTTTCCGCTATTATGATTACGATGATACCGGAGACAATGCCATTGGAATGATAGATCACGGCGTTCGCGGTGTAGAAGTCGATTATGCAGGCCTCACTGTCGGGCTTGGTCTCGGCACGGATGACGATGACTGCCAAGAGGAAACGGTTGATTCTCTAGGTGTTTCGGAAGGCGGCGGTTGTACTACTTATGATGTGCATGCCGCTTATGATCTCGCCTTTGCAGGGCAGACTATCCGCCCCTATGTGAACTATAAGAGCTACCAGGTTGCAAATGGCAATGCTCTCCGTGCGGGCGTCGTCGCTACTCTTGCCTTTGGTGATAAAGTAAATCTTCAAGCGGTCTATGGACTCTATTCCAACAGCCTGAAGGAAGATTCCCCAAAGATGAGCCATACTCTCGCTGTAGAACCGGAATTGACTCTCGGCAAGTTCTCTTTGAAGGCAACCGCTTTCTATGCAATTCTTGACGATGATGATCCCACTCCGATTGATGTGCCGGAATATATGTTCGGCTATGTAGAGCCGGGATTTGCCGTGACGGATCTCCTCACGATAGGGCTTCCTGTGGAATACCACACAATGAGTTTGGATGATGATGCAGATTTAGGCCAGGTCTTTGTCGGCCCGAAGGTTTACTTAGCCCCGACCGGAAAACTCTCGTTTGAAGCCTATGCGCGCGCTTTCATCCCGACAGGCGATGACTACAAGGATATAAATTCAGATGATCCGTATTACGGAGCCGGAGCTTCCTTTAGCCTCACATTCTAAATCTTTCATATAACTCCATTGTTGAATAAAACCGTCCGCTGTTTGCGAGACGGTTTTTCTATTTTCTGTTAATATGAATATTGTATTTATGGGCACTCCGGATTTTGCCGCCCAATTTTTGATTCATCTTAAAAATGGTCCGCATTCTGTTGTGGGTGTTGTCACGCAACCTGATCGCCCTGTAGGCCGTGGGCGTGTACTGACTCCGCCGCCTGTAAAAGTGAAAGCTCTGGCGTACGGTCTGCCCGTGCTTCAGCCGGAATCGGTAAAGGATCCTTCTTTTGCAGAAGATCTCACGAAGTGGAATGCAGACCTTTTTGTTGTGGTCGCTTTCTCCATTTTGCCGAAGACTGTGCTTGCGAAGGCTAAATTCGGCGCTGTCAATGTGCACGGTAGTTTGCTTCCAAAGTACCGCGGAGCTGCTCCTGTGCAATGGGCGATTGCGAATGGCGATAAAACTTCGGGCGTGAGTGTGTTTTTGCTGGATGAAAAAATGGATCACGGTCCACTTTTGGAACAACGCGAAGTTCCCATATCCATTGATGATACGGAATTGTCTCTTTTAGATAAAATGGTTATTCCCGGTTGTGACGCCTTGGACAAGGCCATCACCCGTATTGAACAGGGAAATTTAGATAGCCTGCCGCAGCAGCAGCATGAGATGGCTTCTCCTGCACCCAAGCTCCGCAAGGACGATGGTAAAATTGATTTTTCAAAGCCCGCTGTAGAAATTCACAACCGCATCCGCGCTTTTAGCCCATGGCCTGGCGGTTTTTGCAACTTTGCTGATAAAATTGTGTATTTTAGAAAGACTCTTCCTGCTACCATTTCGCTTAGCCTTTTGCCCGGTGAAGGCAAAGTGCAGAATGGGCATCTTTTTGTAGGAACGGGTAATGGGCTTTTGGAAGTGATTGAAATTCAGCTTGAAGGAAAGCGCTCTTTGCCGGTAGGCGATTTTTTGCGCGGCGTTCAAAATAAGGATAATTTGTGCTTCAAAACGATGATTTAAAAGAACGCCTTTCCGCGCTCTACGCTTTGATTGATTGGGTAAGCCGAGGAACGATGATCCGCGAGCATTCCCTTTCTCCTTTTGCCAAGGAACTCGCACTTGGTGTGTGCCGCCGCCATTTGCGCCTTTTGCATGCTATAAAGAAAAATGTGCATCGTATGCCCGGTACGGAAGTGGCGTGTGTACTTGAACTCGGCATATATCAACTTTTCTATATGGATTCTGTTCCGAGCCGTGCTGCGGTGGATTCCAGTGCGGAACTCGCCCGCAGGGCAAGCCTTGGCGAAGGTTCTGTGAAATTGGTGAATGCCGTTCTCCGCTCTTTAGAATCTGCGGGTCTTCCGGAACTCCCGAAGCAGAACGTGCAGCGGATAAGCCTTGAATATTCTATGCCGGAATGGCTGGTGCGCCGCCTGCTCGATTCTTATGGTTCTGAAGTTACCGAAGAATTCGCCAAGGAAAGTGTGGAGCGCCCGAGCCAATGGATTCGCGCGAATGTAGAGAAAATTTCTGCACAGGATTTGCAGGCAAAACTCGGCGTACAAGGCCGTATCTACAAGGATCGCTATTTGGAAATACCAGAATCTGCTGAATTGACGCCTCGCTTGGGAGAGCTTCTCAAGAGTGAATCGTTTGAGAAGGGGCTCTTCTCGGTGCAGAATCCTGCCGCTTTTGAAGTCGTGGAACTTTTGGATGTAAAGGAAAATTCGTTTGTATGGGATGCTTGTGCAGCTCCGGGAGGAAAAAGTGCCCTCATTGCAGAAGGATTCCCCAAAGCTCGAATTCTCGCTTCCGATTCTTCGGAAGAGCGCTTGTGCCCTATGGATGATTTAACAAAACGCCTAGGCCTTTCGAATGTGCAGGTCCAAAGGATCGATGCCTTGAATTCCGGTTTTGTAGATAAATTTGACAGAATACTTCTAGACGTTCCCTGCTCTAATATGGGCGTGCTTTCCCGCCGCCCGGAAGTGAAGTATCGCCTTACTCCAGATGATTTCAAGGAACTTCCCAAGATTCAATACGAGATTCTTGACAAGGCTAGCGCCGCGCTCGGGTTAGGCGGCATACTTGTGTATGCGACTTGCAGCCCGGAACGCGCGGAAACGGATAAGGTTGTCAAAAAATTTCTGGAAAATCATTTAGATTTTGAAATGGTTGGCGATCCTATGCGGATCGGCAAAAATGAATTCGGCTTGGATCATTTCTTTGCGGCCTCTTTACGGAGAAAACAATGAAACAATTTTTTCTAATTTTTTTCTGCTTGGTCGTTTCGCTGTGGGCGACTCCGGCAGAAAAAGATTCTTCGCGCTCTTTTCATGATGCTTTTCTCGCATTGGAAGGCGGAGCTATCTATCCCAATTCGGACTTGGGCCAAGTAATAGACCGATCCTATTATGGTTTGGCAGAATTCCGTTATTCTTATTTTGGCCCCTTCTTTGGCGTTGTTCAATTTGGTTATGCCTATATGAACACGACGGATGATGTGGCATTTCCGGGAGTGCACCAATTTAATGGCCGCGTGGGTGTCGATTACCCTATCCAAATGGCAAAGCCGATTTCTATTGGTGGCGGTTTTAGCTGTATTTGGGCGCGGGCTGATGGCTCGGATGAAGACACAAAAACTTCCACGCTATATGATAATGAATCGGAATTCGGATGGTATCTTCGCCTGGATTTGCCGATTGTCCGCACGCAAAATTATCGCGTAGGCGCAAAAGTATATTATGAGACTTTGTGGACTCTTCCCAATCGCTCCAATATGCTTTGGATTGGCTTCTATGTGGAACGCAAACTTTGGTAGGAATGAAAAATGAACGTACAAATTAAATTATTTGCATTCCTTTGTGTTGCTTCTTTTACAGCTCCATTTGCTGATGTCTTGCCTGAAACGGAAGGCATGGAAGAGGAAACTCGCGGCGATGGCACATATCTTACCGCGTCTCCCACCTATTCTTACGACCATTCTTCTCAAATGGGCGGAATCCATTCTGAAAGTGAAGAATGGAATCCGGATAAATTGCGCTTCCGTTATTTGGTAAACCGGATGTCTATTACGCCGTCTTGGAATATCCAAGATCCGGCTGTGTGGCTTGCTACAGGCAATGAAATTGGCGATTTGATCTATCAAGATATGCTTGTAGACGGAGTAAATTCCGGTATTTCCAACCGCACGCCGATGATGGAAGCTGGATTCCGCTCTAAGCCTTATCGCGGTTTTTGGGCCACAGTCAGGGCTTTCCAGGTGGATCACTATTCGGTGGGATCGTTTGGAGTGAGGTCTGAGTGGGTGGATGCAAAAGAGTTTGCCCTTTTTGGCGAAAATCTCCCATTTTTCAGTTCCACTTATATCGGCCTTGGTTATTCCGGCGAAAAATTGGAAACATCACTTCTTTCCGGGCATGAGTATCTGTGGATGATGGGGGAGAGCGGGCGCTGGATTCCTATAGAATATAAGCCCCGGGCAGAAGCCCGTTTTGATTTTGATGACATCCATGCTTCTGTTGTCTATGAGAATGCGAAATTCAGAAACAATTCTGCAGGTGAAACGGGCCGCAGGCAAGAAGTCAATGGGTCGTTCAAATTGGGCGAGGATTCGCTTTCTATGAGCAAGGAGGCTTGGAATTTTGCGTTAGGCGTCGCTTTCCGGGCCGTGGATGACAGCGGGGCTGTTTATTTCGGCTTAAAAGATGATTATGTAATCTTTCCCTTTTTGGAATATACGTTCCATCCGAATAATCGTTTGAAAATAGCCGGTTTTGCGGGTACGAGCGGACGTGAATTTGCAAGCAAGGATAGCGTGAATTTAGGCTTTGCCGAATTTTCCGGTGCTAAAGCAAATGTCGGCTTCAAGAACCATATTGCATCGTCTCTCAATCCACTCGGAGAAACTTATGAGTATTACGATTCCGATACGTTGAATTTGACTGCGGATGGATTCATGCAGCTTCACCGCGCTTATTTGGATGTACGCGGCCGCTCTGAATTTTTTGAACTCGGAATGAATATTGCAGGCTGGGTGGAAAAGGGTGCAGAAACATTTGACCCGGATTCTTTTAAAACTGTAAAAGGCCTTACTTATCGCACAGGAAGCGTGGATCGCATCGATTCTTGGATTAAATCCATTACAGCAGAAGCGAACGCTTCCGTCTACTATAAGAAAATGCTCACGTTGTCTTCTCGTGCGGGCTTTGAAAAAATCGATGGAGATGAGGAGCGCTTTGAAGTGAACCCTGCCGAGGGTTGGGTTGCTTTAGGTGCAAGGTGGAATTTGTACGATCATTTTATCTTGGAACATTCTTGGACATACCGGAGCGATGCGAAATGGAATTTGCGCACAGAAGACCCCTACGTTGTAAAAGGCGTGTGGTATTGGAATGCGAGTTTCTCTCAGCTTTTCCCGGAATACGGACTTTCCCTCACGGGAACGATACTTCATTCTTTGGGGGATGAACAAATTCAAGTGCCAAATGGCGGCTATGACCGGACTCGCTTCTATTGCAATATCAAGAAATCGTTTTAATGGATTGGAACAGTTTTGATTTCGCTTTGGGCGATAGTCCTGTTGTAGATGATGTGCGTTCCTTCGGGCGGGTATTGCAGCGCCGCGACAATTACTGCGGCGACTGTTTCTGCAAAGACTGGCCTCCAGGATGCTGGAATGAGGAGGAGATTTCTAGAAAGAACCTTTTGCAATATGCCTTCCAAGATCCGCTTTTCTTTCCGCTTCCCGAGAAGCAGTGACGGCCGGACTATTGTAAGCGATGGAAATCCCATCAGCGAAAGTCCCTGCTCCAACAAACCTTTTGTGCGGTTGTAATGATAAGGCGAAGCCTGGTTTGCCCCCTGCGCACTAATTACTAAAAAATGTCTAACGTTGTTTGCTTTGGCAAGAGCCGCGCAGGCGAGCGGAATCTCTAAATCTACGTGTTCTAATGCTTTTTTGGAACCCGCTTTTTTAATTGTCGTTCCGAGGCAACAAATGACCGCATCGGCGGCAAAAGCATCCTTATAGTTCTTGATACTATCAAAATCGACTTTTATCCATTCTACCTTTTCTGTATTGGATGCGCCTTCGGGAATGTTCCGGACAGGCAAAATTAATTTGGATACATCGTCGGATGCTTCCAAAAATTTCATAACGTAGCCGCCGACAAGGCCCGTCGCGCCGAGAAGAGTGACGATCATCTTATTTAACCATCACTTTGTGCATGAAGGTCCCCTTTTCAGAAGATTCCCGTACAATGTACATTCCGGGATTTGTGCCAGCAATTGGGATATAAATAGAATTAGAAACGGGACCTTGAAAAAGATTCTTGATTTGCTTCCCGTTTATGTCAAACAAAGTTACAGATAAATTATTTGTTGAAATTCCTGAAAGAATGATTTCGTTTTCGCTGAATGAGAAAAAGTCCTTTGCGGTTATGGCTGCGTTTTTTAGTGCCGTCGTCATATTGGTTAAATTTGGCATATTGCCTGATACCGCAAGCCCGCAGAGGAGCTTCATCGATTCGTTGAAGTAGTTTTCATTGCCGAGGTTTACGGCTTCGCTCCAATAGGCGTCGAGATTCGATTGATAGGCGGAATTGGTCACGAGCGAAGTCATAAGAGTAGCGACGAAGGTGCTGTTGTGATCGCTGCCAAGTGTGCCGCTGCGGGAAATGCTCCCGCTTATGGATGAAGGCGTTTGGGAATTTACCCAAGCTCCCGATTTTTCAAGAATTGCGTAAGAGCGTGTGTTGCCAAACCAGTAATAAGATTGAGAAAGACGCCATGGAGCGCGGGCAGCATCATAGCCATAATAACCGTCAAGGCCTGTGCCTGCATCATTTGTCCAATTGTCCAAAAGTCCTGTGGAGTATTCTGCGGAGTTTGTCTCTAGAAGAGCCATATTTGCGTCCATCGCCGTGGTGCTCCAGAAGGTAGAACCGCTCGCATCAACGTCTTTGAAAAGTTCGTAGTAAGCAGGTGCGACGTAGCTTGGATTCCGTTTGGCGTTCCATACGTCGCCGGGTTTGTGAAGCCCGTTTGTTTCGAATTCGTAGGTGCGGATGCTTTGAAGGAGCGTTTGTGCTTCCGTAAGGTATGTATTGTCGCCAAATTGATAGGCGGCGAGAATCAAGGCCGCGGCTACGTCCATTTCTGCATCCGTTGCTGCATTCTCGCCCCATACGCTAGACGGGTCGAGGTTGCCCATTTTCCAGTTCATGAGTCCGTTCCCGTCTTCGCTCGCTTTGTAGAAAGCCCAGAGTTTATCAAATTGGCTTTGATAGCTGGTGGTGCTGTTGCTAAAATAAACCATCAGCAGCATTCCATAGCCGATGCCTTCTGAAAAGTATTCGTTGGAGCCTTCGTTGGAGCGGATGCCTGCGTAGTTGCCGCTTTCATTGTAGAATGTGCTCAAGTAATAGTTAAAGCCGCTTTGAAGCGCCGTATTGACGGAGGCCTTGTCTGTCAAGGTTATACCATTTCCATTATATGTGGAATTTTGCGGGAACGGATAATTTACCGTTGCCGAGGCAAAGCTTGCCAATTCGGCAATGGAAAATAGGACGATCAATTTGAGGGTAGTCTTCATAGTGGCCTTCCTTTTCTTATGAATTTAACTTCGGATTTGAAAATAGGGAAAAATTTTGCCATCCTTAAAAGCGAATTGCAGCCCGAATCGCGTCAAGGAGTTGTTTGCAGTTCCGATATTTTGGGAAAGGAGTGGTTTTGTTTCACTTTGCATTCCTGCCATTGCTTTGTCTTGCTCCTTTTTCTTTTGCAAAGTTATTTTTAGAGGAGTCCATTACTTAAAAAGGTAAATTTGTGCTATGACTGAAGAACTTCAAAAAAATTTGAATCTTGTAAATGCAACGCTTTCCGAAGCGGAGCTTTATGAACATGCCTGTCATGTATTGAACTTTGACCAAGAAACAATTTGCCCTGTAAAAGCAATGGAAGAGCAAGGGGAGGTCAATGCGTTTCTTTCAAACAAAGCGTTTAGGCTCAAAAAAGCTCCCGCGTTTATTGCGGGTGCAGAATATCTCTATGCACATCGCGAAGAATTCGGCGAGTTTGACCGAGTTCTTGCCGAGTCTCTTCACCGCGAGTACCAGAAGACAAAGAATATTACACCTGAAATGGATCACGAATTTTCGCGTATTTTCAATCGGGCTTTTGTCAATTGGCTCGATGCGAAAAAGAGCGCGGACTTTGCAAAATTTGCAACTTCGCTTGCGGAAGTGCGGAATGTAAATTTCAAACAGATTGCGCTCCGTGAAGATTCCCGTCCCGTTCCCTACGATAATTTACTCGACGTTTATGAACGCGGTATTACTACGGGAGATTTGGACAAGTGCTTTGACGAATGCAAGGAACGCCTGATTCCTCTCCTCAAAAAAATTTCTGCGAGCAAAAAGACCATTCGCACAGACTTTCTTTCTCGCACGGTTACGGATGAATCGCAGCGTAAAATGGCGGAATATCTGCTGCAAACGATCGGTTTTGATTTTACGCGCGGAGCATTCACAACGACTGAACATCCTTTTACGGACGGCCTTGCCAAAAATGATGTCCGCGTTACGACGCATTACTATCCTGATATGTTCTATTCGAGCATGTTCTCTATCATTCACGAGGGCGGTCACGCTCTTTTTGAGCAGAACCAGCCAGCGGAAAATTATGTACACCATATTAATGGCCTCAAAACGCTTGGCGAACATGAATCTGTTTCCCGCTTTTATGAAAACCGCATTGGACGCTCCAGAGGATTCATTCACCTCATTTACAAAAAGACCGGGGAACTTTTCCCGAATGTGATGCAGGGTGTCTCTGAAGATGAATTTTATGAAGCGATGAATTTAGTGCGGCCTTCGCTTATTCGCACGGAAGCGGACGAATTCACATATACGTTCCATATAATTATCCGATATGAACTTGAAAAGCAGATCATCAATAAAAATGTGAATATCAATGATCTCCCTCGAATGTGGGATGATAAGTATGAGGAATACCTTGGAATTCGCCCTCAGAATGCGCGCGAGGGTATTCTACAGGATGTCCATTGGGCTTCGGGGTTTGGTTATTTTCCGACTTATGCTCTCGGAAATATGTATAACGCAATGTATTACAACTGTATGTCGCAAGATATAGATGTGGAAAACACCATAAGCGATGGCCGCTTTGACGTAATCAATGACTGGATGCGCGAACATGTATGGAAACGCGCAGACCGCTTGGATTCAAAAGCTTGGATCCGCGAGATCACGGGCCGTGAATTTACGCCGGATGATTTTCTTGATTATATCGAAAAAAAGTATAGCGCAATATACGGAGTTTAACATTCGGATGCCGGGTAATGGTCTTGTTGGACGGATGCCCTTTGTGTGCGGAGGATGATGCTATGGTTATTAAAGAATTGCAGCCTGAATTATTAAATGACTGGCTTGACTTTTTTGAAAATAGAGCCTTTGCGGATCATGATGAATGGCGGGGTTGTTATTGCACCGCATTTTATTATCCAAAGCCTGAAGAGTATTCCAGCCAAAGAAATCGCAGGAAAGATTATGCGATATGGCTTATAGAAACGGGAAGAATGTGTGGGTATGTGGCGTATGAAAACGGTAAAGTTGTAGGATGGGTAAATTCAAACAATAAATCAAAATATCCAAGGTTGGAAAACATACGTGATGAAAAAGAGAAAGTATTGTCCATTGTTTGTTTTCTCGTTGAGAAAGAAAATCGCGGGAAAGGCATAGCACAAAAACTACTGAATAGAATTATCGGGGATGCGAAAGAGAAAGGTTATTCAATAATTGAGGCATATCCAAAAAAAGGCGCTAAATCGGAATATGGAAGATGGAATGGACCTTTTGAAATGTACATGAAGTCCGGCTTTTCAGAATACGAAATTGGAAAAGATAAAGTTGTAAGAAAATATATATAGGTCACCTCTGAGAACTCATTTTCTATGACGAGTAACTGGTTCAACGTAGGGAACGTCTGGCGTTGTATGGCTGGCTTTCAGGTCGGCCTCGCAGGGGTGAAGATGGAGCAAGACAACATCGAAACAAATCGGGTTCAGTATTTCGCAGTAGCGGGTTCGAAATTCTGTTGCCGAGCCGTGACAACACCAAAGTACGCTTTGAGTTGTGATGAATAGGCCTGATTTTTTCTATTCGGCAGCTAAATATACGTTTTCAGCCCTTGCTGTTGGGCCCTGTTTTTATTATTTTAACACTTGAACAAATATTCAAGTGAGCAAATGTGAAAATAAAGACAGAATCTACAGTTATATCGCTCGACACTCTTTTTGAACTTTCTGAGCTCTTCAAATTTTTTGGCGATACTACGCGCATCCGCATTATCAATATTCTCCTCCAAGGGGAATGCTCTGTGACGGACATTGCGGATAAGCTCTCAATGGGGCAATCGGCAATCAGCCATCAGCTTCGCATTTTGCGTACGGCCGCGCTTGTCAAGCCCCGTCGCGATGGTAAAACGATTTTTTATTCGCTTGACGATGAGCATGTGGCGCTCATTTTCAAGGCGGGTCTCACTCATATTCTTCACAAGAAAAACGGGAATGCATAGGAGGTTATGTGGAAGCTTTTTTTATGGCACTTTGGAATCTCTTTTCGGAGATGGCGCCTTATTTAATTCTTGGATTTTTCCTCGCGGGAGTTTTGCACGTGTGGATTCCGAGCAGCCTTTACATTAACAAAATTTCCAAGCCCACGTTTATGTCCGCATTCTGGGCATCCGTATTCGGCGTCCCGCTACCAATTTGCAGTTGCGGCGTGATTCCTACGGCGATTGCACTTCGCCGCGAAGGTGCTTCCAAGGGGGCGTCGATGGCGTTTATGGTTTCGACTCCGGCGACGGGTGTGGATTCCATTCTCGCAACGTATTCATTGCTCGGTCTTCCTTTTGCGATAATCCGCCCGATTGCTGCTTTTGCAACATCGCTTCTTGCTGGCGCTGTAACGAATTTTGCAACAAAATCCGAAAAAGATATTCCTCTAGAAATGAAGGATGATGATTGCTGCAAGGTAAAACCGCATGGAGTGAAGAATAAGTTATACGAAACTTTCGATTACGGCTTTGGTGAAATTCTCGGCAGTGTTGCAAAATGGTTGGTAGTAGGACTCGTACTCGGTGCGCTCATCTCGGCGTTTGTTCCGGACGATCTCTTTATCCGGTTCCGCGAATATCCGCTTCTTTGTATGATTGCCGTTCTGATTGTGGCAATGCCGATGTATACCTGTGCAATGGGATCAATCCCGCTTGCGGTCGCGCTTATTGAGAAAGGACTTACTCCAGGTGCCGCTTTTGTTCTTTTGATGGCAGGACCTGCTACAAGTATTGCCTCAATGACTGTGGTGGGCAAGAATTTCGGTAAGCGAGCCCTTATTGCATATCTCTCAAGTATCGCTGTGGGGGCTATTGGTTTTGGGCTCCTCATTGACTATTTTTGGATGAACTCGTTCATTAGTGCTATTCCGATGATGGGCAAAACGATGGATATACCGCAAAAGGGAATTGTCTATACGCTTTCGGCTGTCGTTCTTGCCGTTCTCTTTATTCGCGAGCTTATCCCTTGGAAAATTTTCAAAAAATCAAAATCAATAACAAAAGATGAAATAATGAAAACATATAATGTGATTGGAATGTCTTGCGAACACTGCAAGCGTTCCGTGGAAAATGCTGTAAAGGAAATTCCGGGAGTGACCAAAGCGGAAGTTTCCTTGCACGATAAAAGCGTACAAGTTGAAGGAAATGCTAGCGAAGAACTTGTGCGAAAAGCAGTGGAGAAGACTGGCTTTGTGTTTGGCGGTGAAAAGAAGTAAATATCGATGGAACATGAATATGAGCTTTTTAGGCTGTCCTTATGATTGATTTTTATTGTCTGCGGATGCCGGAAATCATCCAAACATCCAATATGGACTTTGCACCGTCATGGATATCATTATTACAATTATAGTTTTCCCGATAAATTGGAAATGCTTATTTTGGATGTCCATCAAATTAGTATGTTATTCGTATGCCTACTTTACAACAGCTTAGATATGTCGTTAAAATTGTAGAATATCGCTCTATTACTGAAGCCGCTCGGAATATATATATTTCGCAACCGGCCCTTTCTAATTCCATTAAAGAATTGGAAGCGGAGTTGAAAATTGAAATCTTCTGCCGCAGCGCTAAAGGGATTTCGCTCACCAAAGAAGGGTCGGAATTTTTGTCTTATGCGAGGCAAGTACTGGAGCAGGAAGACTTGCTAGAACAGCGTTATGCGAATAAAAAAACTTCGCGGCAGATGTGCTCTATTTCAACGCAGCATTATGCTTTTGCGGTGAATGCTTTTTGCAATTTGATTTCAAAGACGAATGCAGAAGAATATGAATATACGCTTCGGGAGACTCGGACGTCGGAGATTATAGACGATGTGCGGAATATGAAAAGTGAAATAGGAATCCTGTACTTGAATGATTTCAATCAAAATGTCATTTTAAAATTGCTAAAGGATAGCTTTTTGGACTTTATTCCACTTTTTACGGCGAAGCCGCATGTGTTTGTGAGTGCGGAATGCCCGCTTGCTAAAAAGCGGTTTGTTTCGTTTAAGGATCTTGAAAATTATCCCTATCTTTCTTTTGAACAGGGCGATTTTAATTCTTTCTATTTTTCAGAAGAGATCCAGAGTACTGTTTCGCATAAGAAAAGTATCCATGTGAGTGATCGCGGGACGCTTTTTAATTTGATTATCGGTATTAACGGTTATACTATTTCGAGCGGAGTTGTCACTAGCGATCTCAACGGTTCGCAAATAGTGGCAATTCCCCTTAAAGTGGAAGACCGTATGACTGTAGGTTATGTTGTGAACAACCGCATTCCGCTCAGTTCTTGCGCTCAGAGTTATATTGATTCGCTCAAGCTCTGTATTACTGAATACGGTTGCAAGTTACTTTCCTAAAATTCTTTTCGCAGAATTTTTGCCGCAGAAACCAAGTTGGAAAGGCTCGCCTTTGTTTCGGCTTCTCCTCGAGTTTTAAGCCCGCAATCGGGATTTACCCAGAGTTTTTCCTTTGGAATCTTTGTTAGCATTTTCTTTAATGCTTGTGTAATTTCTTCTGTGGAAGGGACTCGCGGAGAATGAATGTCGTAAACGCCCGGGCCTACTTCGGTCTTGAAATTTGCTTTTTTGAGCGCGCTAAGAATTTTGAGATCAGAACGCGAAGCTTCAAATGTAATCACATCCGCATCCATATTGTCTATGTCGGGAATGATGTCTGTGAATTCGCTGTAGCACATGTGCGTGTGAATTTGTGTAGTCGGTTTTACTCCCGAATGAACAAGGCGGAAGGCCGGGATTGCCCAATCCAAGTATTCAATGTGCCAAGCGCTTTTGCGGAGTGGAAGCTTTTCACGGAGTGCGGCTTCATCGATTTGAATGATGCGGATGCCGTTCCTTTCAAGATCGAGAACTTCGGCGCGGATGGCGAGCCCTATTTGAAGGACTTGTTCCTTGAGGCTGATGTCTTCTCGCGGGAAAGACCAATTGAGAATGGTTACGGGCCCGGTGAGCATCCCTTTAATGGGCTTTTTTGTACAACTTTGTGCAAATTTGGACCATTTTATTGTGATGGGTTCCCTGCGTGAAATGTCTCCCCATATTACAGGAGGCTTAACGCAGCGCGTTCCGTAGCTTTGTACCCAGGCGTTTTCGGTGAATACAAATCCAGAAAGATGATCTCCAAAGTATTCCACCATATCGTTGCGTTCAAATTCACCGTGGACTAAAACGTCTAAACCGAGTTCTTCTTGCAGGTGAATGCATTCCTCAATTTTCTGCTGATTGAATTTTTCGTATGCCTCTTTTGAAATTTTTCCTTTTTTGAATGCGGCTCGGTTCTCGCGCACATCCTTTGTCTGCGGAAAAGATCCGATTGTCGTTGTGGGGAAGAGCGGTAAGTTGAATTCTTCCTTTTGAATTTGTTCGCGTATGGCAAAGGCGGGCTTCCGCTCAAAATCAGCGGCGGAGAGATTTTGAATGGCTTCTTTTACAGAGTTATCTGCCGCCACGCGTTCTGTTGCAAAGATTTCCTTGTTTTTTGCGTTTGATGCAATACTCTCTAATTCCTCTAATTTCTCTTCGGCAAATGCAAAATGGGTGAGAATGTCTTTCCCAAGTTTTGTCTCATTCGCAGTCGTATAGGGTACGTGGAGAAGGGAGCAAGACGTGCCTATGACGATTTGTTCTGGATTCACGTATTTTTGAATTCTTTGAAGCAAGTCTTCTGCTTTTTTATAATCGGTGCGCCAGATGTTTTTGCCGCAGACAATGCCTGCAAAAAGAAGCGTCTTTTCTGGGAAGCCTTTGGAGATGAGTTCCAGCGTTTTTTTGCCTTCGATGAAGTCTAAGCCAATACCGTCAAAACCCAGTTCTTTTATGGAATTGTAGCTGTCGCGGATATCGCCGAAATAGGTCTGGAGCAGAATGTGTGATTTCGTTGTTTGGTGGATGAAATTCAAAATTTTTCGGTAGAGATTGTTTAATAGTTTCGAGTCGCTTTCATTTGTATCGAATACGAGTGCGGGTTCCGCTAAAGAAATCCATTCCGCGCCATTTTTGGAAAGTTCTTGAATGATTTCGATGTAGGCGTTTCCAATTGCGCTTGCAAAATCTTCGCGGCATTTTTTGCCGAGGTATTTTGCTAAATAGAGAAATGTATAAGGGCCGATTAATGCAGGAACAGTAGAATAGCCGAGTGCTTTGGATTCCATATATTCTGCAACGGGTTTAGATTCTTGCGCTTTGCAGACGATTTGTGTGTCGTCATCTAATTCGGGGACTAGATAGTGGTAATTTGTATTGAACCACTTCTTCATAGCAAGTGCCTTAACATCGCCCTTTTCCCCTTGGTATCCGCGCGCCATTGCGAAGTAAGTATCCAATGCAGAAAGTTCAAGCGATGAATAGCGTGTGGGAACCGCTCCTAGCATAACCGCTGTGTCGAGCATATTGTCGTAGAACGAAAAATCGTTTGACGGAATGAAATTGATGCCTGCTTGGCTTTGTTTTTTCCAGCCGTAGGAGCGGATGCCCGCGGCTGTACTTTCTAGTTCCGCAGAACTGATTTTGCCTGCGAAGAAATTTTCGCTGCTGTATTTGAGTTCACGTCCATGTCCGATGCGAGGAAATCCGATTACTGAAGTTTTTGCTGTCATGCTCCCAATATTAATTCTTTATGCGCATATATGCAAAATCTTTATTTTTATCGAATCCCATAGATTTTAGTTATCGCACGTTGACGAAGAGCATTATCCCCATGAGACAAATAGCAAAGCCGCACAGGAGTGAAATTCAAGAATTTGCGTAAAGGGCAAGTTTGTCCATCTTGCCGAATCTGCTAAGTCCGATGTCTATTCCTCGCCGCATAAAAATAGGGGCTAACCCGAATGCAGTATTAGTAATGGCCATACCCATTCCGATGGCCGCGGCATCCAGAAGGGCTATGCCGGGGAGGTTGTTC
>JALNVO010000027.1 GCA_023231365.1 Fibrobacteraceae bacterium
AGAAATCAGGCAGATTCTGTGTTAGCATTGGCTACCTTCTGTTGTTTGTAAGCGAGTTGTCCGCAAGCGGCAAGAATATCGCGCCCACGCGGATTCCGGATGGTGATTTGAATCTCTGCGGCCCGGACCTTTTCAAGGAAGCGGTTGACTTCTTCTTCGGTAGGGGCTTCAAGGCTCGGATCGTCCATCTGGTTGAGTACGATTGCGTTCACCTTGCAGCGCCGAGGAGCGCAAATCTTGATGAGTTCCTTGGCTGCTTCATCTGTGCAGGTAACTCCTTTCATAAGTACGAATTCAAAGGTGACATAATTATCTGTCCGGCGTGTATATTCGTCCGTTGCCTCCAAAAGTTTCTCAATAGGCCATATCCGGTTTACGGGCATGACGGCACTGCGGCGCTCGTTGTTTGTGCTGTTGAGGCTTACGGCAAGGCAGCAGGGCGTGTTGCGGTCCACGAGTTCCTTGATTTTGGGGACGATGCCCGATGTGCTTATGGTCATCCGCTTGCGGCCCAAATTAAAGAGCTTCTGGTTGTGGAGTGTGCAACATACGCGATGTACGTTGTCTAAATTATTGAGCGGTTCTCCCATTCCCATAAAAATGATGTTTGTTACCTGGGCGGGCTTTCCGTCGGCATCAATTTCTCCGGTAGAAGTTAGGTATTCGTTGACGCGGATGATTTCTTCGAGGATTTCGCCCGCTTCGAGGTTGCGGGTGAATCCCATTTTTGCGGTGCGGCAGAATGTGCAGTTCATTGCACAGCCGATTTCCGTTGATACGCACACGGAAAATCGCCCGTTTGTAGGTATGAGCACTGTTTCAATGAAATGACCGTCCATTGTCTTAAAAAGCCATTTGACGGCTCCGTCTACGGAAATCAAGTGCTCGGATTCGATGAGGGAGCGGATGGCAAAATCCTTGGCGAGCTTCTCTCGCGTTTGCGGCGGAAGATTTTTCATATCGTCAAAGGATGATATTTGACGGCAAAAGAGCCAATTCTGGATTTGATCAGCGCGGAAGGACTTCTCGCCATTGGCCGATAGCCACTCTTTTAATTCATCCGCTGTAAGGGATTTTATATCGTTAAATTTTGCCACTAGTTGACAAAGATAGAAAAAATTTAAACTAAAATGTAAGTAAAAAAGAAAGCGGACTTTTGTTGCAAGACTAAAATGCTATTTTTCCTAACAATTTGTGTAACTTTAGTAACTTTATATTGGAGTTGTATGGGAAAAAAGAACCTGCTATTCGCTTGCTTGGCGCTTTCGTTCGTCTTTGTCGGCTGCGCCCCGTCCGTAAAAAAACAGGCAATAAATCCCGATGTAGAAGCGGATCCCGGATGCGTCGCCTTAGTCATCGAAGCGAAGGTACTTCCCGTGTTGCCGGATAATAGCACGATCGTGGGGGCTATCGAAATCGGCGATGCCGGAATGTCAACCGATTGCCAGCGAGACGATGTGTTTCAGATTCTGAAAAAGGAAGCTTGCAAGAGCGACGCCCAGCTTGTGTACATCAAGGAAAGCAAGAATCCCGATTCCTGGAGCACTTGCTACCGCGCCAAGGCGGATCTTGTCCGCGTTTCTGACGAAGATCGGGAATCCTTTGCGAAGGCCGCTTCCGAACAGCAGAACGCGATGGCTGGAACGCCTAAAAAGGAAAAAAGCAGTTTTGTGTGGCAAGTAGTCGGCTACACGGTCGGTTTTGCCGCCGGCTTCCTTTTGGTGACATTGTTGCTTAACTAGAGAAGCGACGATGCGCTTTTTTATTTGCTTCTTGATCATATCCCTCTTTTCCTGGACTTGGTCGCAAGATTTTTCCGATTTCGAAAAGAGGCTTGCTTCCGAAGGGCCTTCGGAACGCCAGAACATTATCCCGTTGCGCGATTCCTTGCTTGAAAGCTTGCTGTCAAAAGACGCTGAAGCCGTATCCCGTCAGATGAAAATGTTGCAGACTCGGGAAACCGAAGAAATTTTGCCGCTGACGGACGATGAAAAATTCATCGCTTTTGTTTATATGGAACAATACGACTCCCTTCTTGTATTCTTCGTCAACAACGCGAAAAATGCCTATCGAAAAATCTTTGTTTCGAAGAAGACAATGCAGGACGTTATCGCGGATGATGCGTTGCATGCGTTTCTATTGGATTTTGAATCTCGGAACGAATCGCGTCTGAAAAAAGAAAACATCTTGACGGCGACGCAAAACTCGGCGATTGATCCTGTTTACAAGGCAGAAGCCGCTGCGGTTTATTTGATACCAAACCTTTATAAAGAGAAACGGGCCAGACAGGATTTTATCCAGAATGCATATGCGTTTATCGAAAAATATCCCGACCATCCTGACGCGGATTGGCTTAAAAAGTCCGTCTTGGCGCCGTTGACGGATAATCGAGATTATGTCAAATTCGCCGATAGCGTCCGTCATTGCGGGCTGATGGCCGATCGGGAACGGGCCGCCCAGGATCGTCAAGAACTTTTGAACAAGAAGCTTTATACGAGTGGACTCGGCGCGAGCTTTCTGCTCGGCGTCGGCGTTCCGATGACGGGGCGTCTGAAGCGCTTTTATTCCGATGAATTCAATTCGCCTTTTTCGGGGATGTTCATCGTAGAAATTCCCGTATTGCAACTCTGGAGATTCGAACTAGCCCTGGATGCTTCTGGTCCGATGAATGAGGGCGCAGGAATCTTCGGCTTCGACCTCGGATTTGTCGTTCTGGACAAGCCCCAATACAAGATCACGCCGTATTTAAGCGTCGGCGCGACAAGCGTTTACGAGGAATCGAAAGATAGCGTTTTAACCGGTGGAGACTCGTTTGAATCGTATTCGGCCGGCGTGAATTTTGATTATCGGTTCGCTTCGCATAAATTCTTCTCAAAACGGATCTTGATGACGTATTCCATCCGGGTCAAGTATCAGTTTTCTTATGCCTCAACGAGAATTCAATGGGAAAGCAACGGAATCACCGGCGAAGCGGAATCCTACAAGGGTATCTATCATACGCTTGCAGCAGGTGTCAATATTTTCATCTGGTAACGAAAATGAAAAGTTTGCTGATCTTCCTCTGTCTTTTGGCGGTGGCGCTATTTGCCGAAGAAAATTCTGCGTTGCATTCCGCGCTATCCGATTCCGCGGTAGCGCCTACGAAAACGGAATTGATCTATCGGGGACGGAATTTTTTGGCGAAATCGCTCCAGGCGAAGAATCGCGAAGATGCGTTGCAGGCGATTGCCTATTTGAAAAATTCGGGATTTCGTTCGGTCGCGCTTCCCTACGTTGAAGAAGACCGCAGCTATTTCGCTTTGGGAATGCATGATTCCGCCGCTGCGTGCATCATCCGTAGTCTTCGGGATGAAAATGTGACCATATCGGTTCCCGCCGATGAACTGTTCCATTACTTGAAAAATTTATTTATCTTAAATTCTAATACGGCGGATTCATTGATTGCCGAAGTTCAAAAGTCGGCCGTGGATGAAAAGTATAAAAAGGAATTGCCCGCCCTTCTGTATCTGCCTTTTGTGGAAATGAATCACGAGTTCCGCAATCAAGTCGATGATCGTCAATACATTTATTCAGAAACAAGCATTGATACGACAGCCGCCGCCAAGTTCTTGGACTATGCGGACGCTTTCGTCAACAGGTATCCCATAGATGACGATGCCGTTTGGATGAAAAAATTCTTGGTTGATCCGATTCGTAAGAAATTGGACGAAACGCGCGAATTTGCGGAAAATCCGTGGAAGGACAAGTATTATACAGGTGGCGCAGGCTTTGAAGTCGCTCTGTTTTCTGGCTTTTTCTCTGGTGATGCGGGCCGCCATCTAAAGCAAGTTGAGACTGATCTCCGGTTCTATTTATCGTTTCCGTTTCAGTATAAGCGATTCACCCTTGATTGGTTCATGATGTTTAACAATTCGGCAGAAGTGACGGATGAAATCCGGAATGACAAAGACTCTCTCATTCGGGATGTTGGTTCGTCGTTTGCGTTCAACATGATTGGAGTATCGTTGGGCGTTGTTGTATTCGATAGTCGTTTTTTTAAGGCATATCCATTTATTGGGTATTCTTTTGAAAGTAAAAAAGAAGACAATGAATACGCTTCGGGCTCCGATCATTTTTCGGGATTTCATTTCGGAGCCGTGGCGGATTTCCGGTTCTGGGCGTCTCGTCCGAGGCGAAAAAGAATGGCATCGATAACCCTGTCGTTGCGATTCCGCTATATGGGAACATTGACCGATTTTGAATTTGAGAATAAAGACGGATCCAGCGTTTCGATGGGAGGCCTTTACAATCAGTTCATGATTGGGCTTTGTCTGTTCGGTTGGTAAGATTGACTTAGTCTCAACCTAGAGTAAAAAAATTATAGATATTCGCGTTACACGTTGCGTACTTAAATGAGATGACGCAAAACGCGCGCTTTTTTTAGAATATTTGACGGGTTTTCTTGACTGGAGGAGGGAGGTCCTTTTCCTTCTTTTTGCCAAGGCTCTTTTTTGGTCCTTCTACCGAATTCTTGGTGCTGAAGAGCGTCGCATCTTCAGCGGATTTTGTCTTAATGTTGAAGTGGTTCCCGTCGCAAATTTCTTCCGGTGCGTGACCTGCCGAATACAGGCAATAAGTGGTTGCGCTACAGAATTCTCCGGCGAGCTTTCCCGTATAATTGCAGATACTTCTGCTAACAACTCCTGGAGGCACAGGGAAAGACTTTTTGGGAAGCCCTTTGTGGAGTTCCTTCATTACATCAATCCAGATCGGGAGCGGGTCTTCAGACCCCGTATGTCCGGGGCCCATAGGTGATGGTGAATCCGTTCCGACCCAGATGCCCATCGTGTATTGCTTGGTAAATCCGATGTACCAAGTATCTGCGTAGTTATTCGTCGTTCCCGTCTTTCCTCCGCTCGGGTAGTAGAATCCGCTTGCGCCTACGCGGGCTGCTGTTCCGTGGATGTTGACGTCCTTGAGCATATCCACCATCAAGTAGGCGGAGGCCGGACGGATCACTTCGTGCTCTTCGCGTTTGTGGCGTTCAAGTACCGTGCCCCGCTTGTCGACGATGGAGTCGATGAGGTAGGGCTCGATGCGGATGCCTCCGTTGGGGAATACCGTGTACGCGGATGTCATTTCCATTAGAGTTGCGCCGATCGATCCGAGAGCAAGGCTCGGGACGGCCTTGAGCGGAGCCTTTTTGATGCCGAATTTGCGGGCGTAGCTCACTACGTTCTGAAGGCCGTACTTCATTCCTGTAAGCACTGCCGGAAGGTTCATTGAAAGGTAGAGTGCGCGGCGGAGTGTCATCATCCCTTCGAATTCATTGTCGAAGTTGGATGGGCGCCATGTTTTGGACGGGTCTTCTTCATCTTCGATCGTTACGGGCTGGTCGTTCACGGAATCGCAAGGAGAGGCTCCGTTGTCCATTGCGGTTGCATAGACGAAAGGCTTGAAGGACGAACCCGGTTGGCGGAGCGATTGCACCGCGCGGTTCCACTTGGACTTGTTGAAATCGTTTCCGCCGATCATTGCGCGGATTCCGCCTGTTTCGTTGTCGATGAGGATGAGGCCTACTTGGGCTTCGTGGTAGCGGGAGCTGTCCGGGAAGCGCCATTTGGAGGGGTCTTGTGCCGTATCGCTTGCGAGGTAATCCTTTGTAAATTCCGCATAGATGCTATCGAAATGGGCGAGTACGGAATCGCTTTTCATCTTATACTTGCTTGCGAGTCCGAGCTTCCAGATGGCGCGTTGCTTGATGCGTTTTTGTATGCGGAGGATCTGCGCTGCTGCGACCTTTTCTGCATAAGCCTGAATTTTGGGATCGATTGTAGAATAAATATTCACGCCGTCTGCATAGAGGGAATTTTCTCCGTATTTATTTTCCATGTATTTGCGGACTTCTTCATAGAAATAAAGACCTGCTCCGGCATCTTCCTTAGGAGGAACGACGTTCAGAGGTTCTTTTTCATATCTCCGGAAATCCTTTTTAGAAATGTAGCCTGCGTCGTACA
This sequence comes from Fibrobacteraceae bacterium, assembly GCA_023231365.1. Classification (GTDB taxonomy): domain Bacteria; phylum Fibrobacterota; class Fibrobacteria; order Fibrobacterales; family Fibrobacteraceae; genus Hallerella. The sequence goes on from JALNVO010000027.1 coordinate 5,997, forward strand.
TCGCATAAAGGACCGTATTGCGGCGTTCCAGCGAAGCCTTTGGGTGCTTGTCCGGTCGGTAACCCTCCGGACGCTGCAACATACCGGCGAGGGTCGCGTATTCAGGAACGCTCAGGCTGTCAAGGGGTTTTCCAAAATAGAAGTCGCTTGCCGCTTGGAAACCGTAGTTTCCGCCTCCCAAGTACACTTCGTTCATATAAAATTCCATGATCTCGTTTTTAGTATAGGTCTGCTCGATGCGGACTGCTGTCATTGCTTCTTTTATCTTGCGCGAAATTTTGCGTTCGGGCGTGAGGAACAGCAATTTGGAAAGCTGCTGGGTCAGTGTAGAAGCTCCGCGGAGTTTACTCCCGGAGAAAACGCTCTGGATGACCGCTTTCGGGATCGAAGCGAGGTTCATGCCCCAATGGGAGTAAAAATCGCGGTCTTCCGTGGCCATTACGGCGCCCATCGCCATCTGGGGTATGGAATCGATCGGAGTCCACACACGTCGTTCCACGTAGAACTCGTGGGCGGGGATGCTGTCTTTGTCGTAGACTGTTGTCACCAGCTTGGGATCGATGTCTTCAAGCTGTGCAAGCGAAGGAAGGCTTGCGGAGAGATAGAGGAGCGCGATGATCCCGGCTATGAGGAGAATCCCGCAGGGGATACAGAGGATGAGAACCTTGCGGAATACGTTTTGACCGGGTTTAGGAAATACCGAAGCGAGGATTGTCTTGGCTTTTTGCACGAATACGTTCATTTTAATCACAGTATAAATGTTGTGTAATTGCGAAAACTTATGATAAAATGTAACTTTTATGCGGATTGTTTTTAAGATGGAGATGTTTAAATGAATACTTTTAAGACTCTATTTCCCGCTGTTCTTTTTATCTCTTTAGCTAGTTTTGTCGGTTGTGGCTCTGTAGACCATGATCCGCCGAAGATCAAGACGACGTTCGGACAAGTGTCCCCAATGGACACGCTGGTCGTTGAATTTGACAAGGATCTGGATGATTTCGACGACTCTCTGGTTTCCTCCAACGTGCCTATAACGGTAGTGAAACAGAGCGGCTCCAAAGTCTATATTGTGGGGGCGACAGATACTTTGGCAGGGCTCCCTAGCTTTGAAGCGGCCAGCTCTTTTGACTCGCTCAAGTTCGTGGACATTTCCGACGAAGATGGAAATACGGAAGAAAAGGTGCAATCCGTTACGTTTAGTACGTATCCGTTCCTCGATAAAGATGTCTATAAAGGAACGAATTGCAAGACAAATAATTATCCGGTAGATGCCGATGTCCTGACGGATTCGTCTTCAACGACGTTTTTCACTAACGTGAAAGTCTCCAAGGGCGTAACGTTTGCTGGTGTGCTCGGCGGCGTGCAGCACAATAAAAATTGTTTTGATGAAAGGGATTATTTCCGCATTTTCTTGAAGAAGAACGATATCCTTTCCATTCAATTATCCACAGGAAATAAGAACGTTCCCCTCTATTTGGCAGTTCTTGGACCGACGCTCAAGGATGATGCTCTCCCTTCTTGTGGTGTGGACGATAATAAGGAGTTTATTTCTTTAACGGGAACGTCTTTGGATTCGAATATCGTGATTGGAGAAATCCACGACTGCGGAACGAATATGATAACGGACTATCTTGCTTATTACATCCGTGTTGGATATTCTGAATCGTTGACTTCTTTGCAGGAAGTTGCCGTCCCCTATAAGATGACGATTACGATTTCCCGCTGAAGAGCGCAAAAAAAGTCCCGAAATCCCCTTGACAAAATTTGCAGGGGTTCTATATTTGGGGCGTCCAATTATTGCAGATGTGGCGTAACTGGATAGCGCATCTGGCTACGAACCAGAGGGTTGCAGGTTCGAGTCCTGCCATCTGCACGAAAGATCCCGGATTAATTCCCGGGGTCTTTTTTTGTGGCTATTCCTGAAAATTGCTTTGCTGTCATGAAATCCTGCGGGACCGTAAGAACGGGGACGGTTAGAAACTTGCTCCGGGGTGAGAATGGTCCTTTATAATTCTTCTTTTTTGTATACGGAAAGGGTAAAAAAAATGTAACGAATGTTGTTGTATTTTAGAACGTTTTTTTACGATCTGCTTTTTTTTACAACTAAATAAAGGCGCTCAAGATTATCTTTATGCACGAGTATTTGAATTTTGAGGTGCAAATGAAAACTTTTGTTAAATGCGGTATCGCCGTATGTGCGATCTTCATCGCTTGGAATTGCAGTAATGATGAGTCTCCAAGTTCTTCTTCAGAGAAAATGGAAATAAAATCTCCAGCCGCGATAAATGTGAATTGCTCCATTTTAGCAACTGGCGGCACGTCGGTCTGGTGGCTTTCCTCCGATAAGGATTATTTAATTTCTCCGGTAGATTATTCTGTCCGGGATGCTCAGGGAAATGTAATTGGGGTTTATGATACTACTTTGCAGGCAATTCTCAATATCAATAGAACAGAAACGCTTGCTTTAAATGTCGTTTTGTCCGTATTACCTGTGATAGATGTGAATTGCACTGTGTATTATACCGATGGAAGTGTTGTTGTTGCAGACACAATTAGGTCGAGTTCTTCTTCGGCAAGCCAAATCGTAACGTCTCCTGTGGCAACTAATGTCGTTTGTTCCGCATTGGCTGCTGGTGGAACTTCCGTCTGGTGGCTTTCTGTTGATGGGAAGGATTACTTGATTTCTCCGGTAGATTACTCTGTCCGGGATGCTGCGGGTAATGCCGTTGGAACATACAATACGGCTTCACAATCGATTGTGGATCTCTCCGGCACAGTATTTCTTGCCCAGGGGGTGGATTTGATGACCCTTCCCACTATGGATGTGAATTGCAATGTGACATATCCTGATGGGCGGATAGTCTCTGCTGTAACGGGTTCTTCTTCTTCTGTCGCTCCGGCTAGTTCAGCGGATCCGGTTATTGTTTCTAGCTCTTCTGTTGACCAAATTTCTTCGAGTTCCGCCGTTTCTCCTGTGTTGTCTTCCAGCAGTCAAGTTATTTTGGTTTCTTCTTCGAGCAATCCGCTCTCTTCCAGCAGTCAAGTTGTCTTGGTCTCGTCTTCGAGCAGTGCTGCGAAAAGCAGCAGTTCTGTTTTTGTGGCGGGGACTTGCCCCACGATTAAGGTCGTCTCGGGCGGGCGTTCTGGTTCGGGTTGGGCGACGAGGTACTGGGATTGCTGCAAGCCGAGCTGCTCTTGGACAGAAAATGCCGGTGGCAATTTAGCGAAGACTTGTGATGCGAGCGGCAATGCAATCGGCGATGCAAGTGCTGGCAGTATGTGCCAAAGTGGCCCTGCGGGAACCTGTATGAGCCAGATTCCTTTCGAAGTCTGCGATGACGTGGCTTATGCCTTTGCCGCTGTACCTGCTGCGGATGGTGCTACTTGCGGCAAGTGCTATATGTTGACCTTTACCGGTGAAGGTAAATATTCAACGGACGTGAATCACAAGGCTCTCAAGGGCAAGAAGCTTGTCGTTATGGTATCGAATGTGGGAACGGATGTTTCACAAGGACAGTTTGATATCATGATTCCTGGTGGAGGTGTTGGTGCATATAACGGATGTTCGACAATGTGGGGCATTAGCAATAGCAATTTGGGTGCACAATATGGCGGCTTCCTCAGCGATTGCGAAACGTCTTCTAATTATAAACCATCCACATATAAGAGTTGCCTTACCAACAAGTGCAATACGGTCTTTGCAAACAATACGAAAGCTAGGGAAGGTTGCCTTTTCCTCGCTAATTGGATGGAAGCCGCGGGTAATCCCTTGCATACGTATCAGGAAGTGGAATGTCCGCAGGAGTTAAAGAATCTCTATTGATTTAGACTTGGTTTACATACAAAAAAAGCCCTAGATTTTTTTGGGGCTTTTTTTTGTGGACAATTTGAAACGGCTGCCCAAATTTTAATAAATAGGACTTTGTGATTAAATCATTTCATAGAAACTTCTTATCGCTTGCTTGCACTGGTTTTTGAATGAGTTTGTTGCGGAGATCGTCTAAATTCCTTTGGGAAGGTCCTTTCAATTTTTAGCTTTTGTTTTTGGTTGAAAATTTTTATGTGAATATCGAGAGTTTGGCCTTGGACGTTTTTTTGTGTTTGTACCATAAATAATGTCTTTTGGGATACCCGTTGTAGGCATTCAGAATACGTGTGAGGTAATGGAGTGCTTTTGGGATATAATTAAATCTGTGTGAGACTCCGCTGTTTTTGCCGAGTTGAGCCTGTGATTGTTTGGCGAGGCTATTCAAGGCCGCTTTCATTTTCTATTTTTACGGGGTAAAATTTTTACAGAGAGTTCTATAATGCAAGATATGAATGACCAAGTTGAAGCGAGACTTTCCAAACTTACCAAGTTGAACGAGATGGGCGTGCCCGCCTATCCGCATAAGTTCAATCGCACACATACTTCCGAGATGCTCCGCGCCAAGAAGGATGAACTGATGAAGTCTCAAGAATCGGTTTCTTTTGCTGGCCGGGTTGTCCGCTTTAACCGCAAAGGCAAGCTTTGCTTTATGCATCTCAAGGATCGCTATGGCCGCCTTCAGATTGTGTGCGCTAAGGATTTGGTTGGTGAGGCGGATTATGAAGTGGTGAAGATGATCGACCTCGGCGATTTTGTGGGCGTGGAAGGCCCGATGATGGAAACTCAGACGGGTGAATATTCTGTAAAGGCATCTAAGGTAGTGATGCTTTCTAAGGCCGTGCGTCCGCTTCCCGTACCAAAGGAAATGGTGGATGAAAACGGAAACAAGAAGATTTTTAACGAGTTCAAGGATGTGGATACCCGTTACCGCGAACGCTATATTGATATGGCGCTCAACGATGACGTGCGCGACGTGTTTCTCAAACGCAGCCGCATTCTACAGGCTATCCGCGAGTACCTCATCGAACGCAAGTTTATCGAAGTCGAGACGCCGACGCTCCAGCCGATTTACGGCGGTGCGAATGCCAAGCCGTTTACTACTCACCACAATGCTGCCGATATGACGCTCTATTTGCGCGTTGCTCCTGAGCTCTACCTAAAGCGCTGTATTGTGGGCGGGATGGAACGCGTGTTCGAATTCAGCAAAAATTTCCGCAATGAAGGTATGGATCGCACACACAGCCCGGAATTTACAGGACTCGAGTTCTACGAGGCTTATGCGGATTATAATGATATGATGGTGCACTTCGAGAACATCTACGAACGCGCTGCAATCGCTGCCAACGGTACGACAAAGGTGAATTACCAGGGTACGGAAATTGATTTTAAAGTTCCGTGGCCGCGGATGTCTATGTACGAAGCTATCCAGAAGTATGGAAATATTGACGTTGAAAAGCTCTCTGACGATGAGCTCAAGGCCGAGATTGAAAAACAGCACGGTGAAAAGCTGGAAGGCGAATGGAGCCGTGGTCGCGGAGTCATTGAACTTTTTGAATTGACTGTTGAAAAGAAGCTCATCCAACCGACAATCATCAAGGATATGCCCAAGGAGAGTACTCCTCTTTGCAAGCGCCACCGAAGCAATCCGGATTTGATCGAACAGTTCGAACCGTATGCGAATGGCTGGGAACTTGGCAATGCTTATACCGAACTCAATGATCCTATCCGTCAGCGCGAGCTTTTGGAAGATCAGGTACGCCGTGGACGTGGGGGTGAAGGTGAAACGCACCCGATGGATGACAACTTCATCCACGCGATTGAGTCTGGGCTTCCGCCGACAGGCGGCGTGGGCTTTGGCATTGACCGTATGATAATGCTTCTTACGAATCAGCCGACGATCCGCGACGTAATTCTCTTCCCGTTGATGAAACCTGAAGCTTGATTTATTACTCTTCTAAAACCAAAGCATTTTTTGAAAAACTCCTTTGTTCTACGCTCTGATGCATTCGAACTAAACCTATAGAGGTGAAATGAACAGATTAGAATGGCTCATCGCCTGGCGATATTTGGGCGCACAGCGCAAAAGCCTGTTTGTCTCGCTCATCGGCATATTCAGCATGCTGGGAGTGAGCATTGGCGTTTTTTCTTTAATAGTCGCGCTTTCGGCCGTGAATGGTTTTGAAAAAGAAGTGACGGCGCAAATGATCGGTAAAGATGCTCATTTTGAGATGCTCGCATATCACGGCGATCCGGTGGAAAATTACGATTCTATTGCAAGCAAAGTAATGAAGCATGATTCCGACGTGTTGGCATCTGCTCCGTTCATCATCTACAAGGTGGGCATCAGTTCCAAGAAAGTGAATGATGGGATAGTACTCTATGGCATTGATCCTGCGCGTTCGGCGAAAGTGGTGAACCTTTCCGAAAATATGACTTACGGGAAGTATTCGCTGGACAGTTTGCAGGATGCGATGGGAAACAAGCGCCCCGCAGTTATTTTGGGGGTAGGTCTTGCAAACAGGCTTCGCGTGCTGGTAGGCGATAGAATCGTTATTCAGACGTTCCAGAGCGCAGAAGATGCGGTGAGCTCTGGAGGACCAAAAATGCTTCCGTGCATCGTTTCTGGAATTTTTGAAACGGGAATGTATGAATATGATGCAAACTTGGCATACATCGGAATTCCCGAAGCGCAAAAGCTCTTGGGCTTGGGCGATGCTGTTTCCGGATTGCAGTTTCGCGTCAAGGATCAGTGGAAAGCTGACGTGAGCGTGGACCGCGCGGGTGAAGTTGTCGGTTATCCGTATTACTTCATTGATTGGAAGACCAAGAATATAACGCTTCTCAAATGGATGAACTACGAAAAATTTATCGTAGCGGCAATTATCTGCCTTATTATTTTAGTCGCAGCGTTCAATATTATTAGCTCTCTAATCATGGTAGTGACGGACAAGACCCGTGAAATCGGTATTTTGCGCAGTATGGGCCTTTCCAAGAAATCTGTGATGCGCGTATTTATGTTGATGGGTTCCTTCATTGGAATCGCCGGAACTGTTTTAGGCGGAAGCATCGGACTGATTCTCTGTTATATTCAGCAGACATATCATTTAATTAAGCTCCCTGGCGATGTCTATGTGCTTCCTTATTTCCCGGTTCTTGTAGATTTGAAGGATGTTGTTATGGTATTTATTTTGGGCATAGCTCTTTGTGTTCTTTCAACGCTCCTTCCTGCTTGGAAGGCTTCGAGGCTTGACCCTGTGGGGGCTATTCGACATGAGTAACAATATCTTTCTACAGACAAAGTCGTTATGCCGCGTTTTTTCCGAAACGGGGGAACGCCTTGAAATTTTGAAGGGCATTGATTTTGAGCTTTTGAAAAATGAGCTCTGCGTACTTACGGGTGCTTCGGGTTCCGGGAAATCGACTTTTTTGAATTTGGTCGGAGCTCTCGATACCCCAACTTCGGGCGAGATCATCTTTGAAGGAAAGAACATTCAAAAAATGACCTCCAAAGAGAAGGATGAATACCATTCCAAAAAGGTGGGATTCGTTTTCCAGTTTCATCACTTGCTTTCGGAATTTACGGCGGTTGAAAATGTTTGCGTGCCTGCCCGCATTGCAAATCCTTTTGAAGATTTGAAAAAGATCCGCGAGCACGCTGAAGAACTTTTGGTGACGGTGGGGCTCGGCGACCGTTTGAAGCATCTACCGAACGAACTTTCGGGAGGTGAACGCCAGCGTGTGGCGGTAGCGCGGGCGTTGATGAATGGACCTGACATTATCTTTGCCGATGAGCCGAGTGGAAACCTTGACGAGAAAAATGCGAAAATGCTGAATGAACTTTTTAAGAAATTGAACGAAGAATTTAACCAGACCTTGCTAGTGGTGACGCATGATGAACGGATGGCGGAATACGCCACTCGTCGCGTGCATATGCGTGGTGGGGTCATTGTCCCTTTTGATTCAAAGGAGGCCTTGTAATGAGAGGACGTTTTACAGACAGGGTCAAGAAGGTCTTGCAATTTGCAAGAGACGAAGCCAAGCGTTTGAACACGGACCATGTGGGTACGGAACATTTGCTGCTCGGCATTATCCGCGAAGGTGCGGGAATTGCTGCGGCGTCGCTTAAAAAACTTGGCGTGGATTTAGATACGCTTGCGCAGTCCATTGAACATTCTGTTTCAACGTCTGGTGGAATGATGACCATCGGGGATTCCCAAATGACGTTTTCGGACCACGCGAAAGCCGTGCTCCAATCATCTGCGGCAGAAGCCCAGCAGATGGACGATAATTATATTGGTACGGAGCACGTGCTCCTTTCGCTTTTGAAGGTAAGCGAATGTTCTGCTGCAGCTTCTCTTGCCGCTGCCGGCGTTGACTATAACAGTTTGAAGCTCGCTATTGAAGAAGTGAAGGATGATGCCCGCCCGGGAAAGCCTGATTTAGATGGCTTGCAGGAGGCTCCCCCTCGTCGGGAAAATAAGTCCAAAACGCCGATTCTTGAACATTTCGGCCGCGATCTTACGGAACTTGCACGCCAGGGTAAGCTCGACCCGATTATCGGGCGGGGCGAAGAAATTGAGAGATTGATTCAGATTCTCTGCCGTCGCAAGAAGAACAATCCAGTCCTAATCGGTGAACCTGGCGTGGGCAAGACTGCCATTGTCGAAGGCCTTGCGCAAAAGATTATTCAAAAGAAGATTCCAGAAATCCTTGAAAATAAGCGAGTGGTTACTTTGGATGTGGCTGCGATGGTCGCCGGCACTAAGTACCGAGGACAATTCGAGGAACGCCTCAAGGGACTGATCATGGAACTTCAGCGTAGCGATAACTCCGTGATTCTCTTTATTGATGAACTCCACACGATTGTGGGTGCTGGCGGTTCCGAAGGTAGTCTCGATGCTTCCAATATCTTTAAACCGGCTCTTGCCCGCGGAGAGCTTCAGTGCATTGGTGCAACGACGGTAGATGAATACCGCAAGTATATTGAAAAGGATGCCGCTCTAGAGCGCCGCTTCCAGACAATTATGATTAATCCGCCTTCCGTAGACGAGTCCATCACAATTTTAAACGGGCTCCGCGACCGCTACGAGAATCATCACAAAGTAAAATACACGGATGATGCCATTCGCGCTGCCGTGGTTCTCGGCGACCGTTACCTTTCGGAACGCTTCTTGCCTGATAAGGCGATAGACGTTATAGATGAAGCCGGAGCTCGAGTGCGTCTTGCAAGTATGGCTGTCCCGCCGGAACTTCGCGATATGGAAAAGGAACTCGCCTTGGCGACTACCAAGAAGGAAGATTCCCTCCGCGTGGAAAAATTTGAAGAAGCCGCCAAGTACCGCGACAAGGTCGAAGATCTCCAAAAGAAAATTGAAGAGCTAAAGGAAGCTTGGCGCGCAAAGAAGAAAACGGAATGCCTCGTGGTGGGTGAAGATAGCATCCGGGATGTAATTAGCAAGATGACGGGAATACCGATTTCCCGCCTTGCGGATGAAGAAACAAAAAAGTTGGTAAACCTGGACAAGGAAATCAAGCAGCGGATTATTGGCCAGGATCTAGCAGTGGAAGCCGTGGTACGGGCAATACGCCGCAGCCGTGCAGGAATCCGCGATACCAAGCGCCCGATGGGAAGCTTCCTCTTCTTGGGGCCTACAGGAGTGGGCAAAACGGAACTTGCCAAAGTGCTCTCTCTTTCTCTCTTTGGAGCTGAAGATGCGATGATCCGAATCGATATGAGCGAATATATGGAAAAGCACAGCATTTCCCGCTTGATCGGCGCGCCTCCGGGATATGTGGGATACGAAGAGGGTGGTGGACAGCTCACTGAAAAGGTGCGCAAACACCCCTATTCTGTGGTTCTTCTCGACGAAATTGAAAAGGCTCACCCTGATGTCTATAACCTTTTATTGCAGATATTAGACGATGGACAGCTTACGGACAGCTTTGGCCGCAAGATTAACTTTAAGAATACGATTATTATAATGACATCCAACGTGGGCGCCCGTGAAGTCAAGCACAGCGCAGGAATGGGGTTCACCAAGCTCAGTGATGCGGACGATTACGAGCGCATGGAATCGACCATTCGCGAAGAAGTCAAGACCGTGTTCACGCCGGAATTTTTAAACCGTATTGACGACCAAATTGTGTTCCGCAGCCTTTCCCGCAAGGACTTGATTTCTGTCGTGGACATTCTTTTGGGAACTCTCCAGAAGAACCTCTCCGACCGCGGAATTATGCTGGAATTTACGGAGAAGGCAAAGGAATTTATCGTGGATAGCGGCTATGACCCGGCATTGGGTGCACGTCCTCTCCGCAGAAGCATCCAGCAGCTCGTAGAAGACGAAATTTCCGAAGGTCTCTTGCTCGGCACCTTCACCGATTTTTCAACGATTAAGGTGACTTTTGACGAACAAGCAAAGAAACTTGCTTTTTCCAAAGAACCTCTTCCAGAAGTGAATAATACGGCTAAGTGAAACTTTTTTTTCTTAGAAAGCCTTCCAGAAATCGTTTTGGAAGGCTTTTTGATATGTATCTCTTTTTTATCCTCTTCTTTTTTAATGTTTCTTTTAAAACGATCTTAAATTTAATGGCAATAACATTTTCATCAAAAGGGACAAAATGAAATTAAAAATAGCTTTATCTGTCGCACTCATCGCTTTTGCCGGTTTTGCATTCGGTGAGGAGAATTCACAGGGTCAATCGTCTTCCTGTCCTTCTACCGAGGGCACGTTCGGCTTTTCCATTATGTGGCTCCATACTTATTCCTTTCAGGGAGGTCTTCCTTTTGTGGAATTTGTTTATAATGCTCCTTTTGCCCGTGTCATCGGAGGCCTTTCATTTTGGGATAGTTCGGATTCCGATGCTGAATTTGCCCTAGAGGTCGGTTTAGAAAAGCTCTTTGGCGAGGGTCTCCTTCCTTTTGGAGCCGGCGCAACATTGATGTATGAGTCTGACAATAGCCTTATCGGCGTGGATCCTTATTTCTTGGTTGAGACTGAACTTGGAAAGAATCTTGTAGCGGGGCTTCGTGCGGGTGCCGCTTTTAAGAATGACAACGATGCGGACAAGTCTTACTTTTCATTTATGACGGCTGTTAATTTGACTTGGTACTTCCTTTAATAAATTTGAGAAATGAAGAAAGCCCCGGATTGGTTCTGGGGCTTTTTTCTTTGGGGAAGTTCTATGTGAAATTTACGAGCAACGGAGGTTGTGGCCAACGCGGAGCTTGGTCGTTGTCTTGATTCCGTTCAAACGGCAGAGCGTTTTGATGCTGACTCCTTCGCGACGGGCAATTTTGCTGAGCGTTTCACCCGGGCGGATGCGGTGATAACGGCGCTGTGAAGCTTCTTGTTGGAGCGAAGCGTATTCTGCTTTGGCTTTGAAGAGGGACAGCGGATAATTGGAAACGGTGAATTTTTGATTTTCA
>JALNVO010000028.1 GCA_023231365.1 Fibrobacteraceae bacterium
GGTGTCACGTTGTTCCATCCTCACCCCTTCGGGGCCGGCCTAGAGTCCGGCTCTTCGAACCCTGACGTTCCCTAGAGGGAACCGGCTTCTCGTTGTTGCGGTGTCACGTTGTTCCTTCCTCACCCCTGCGGGGCCGGCCTAGAGTCCGGCTCTTCGAACCCTGACGTTCCCCCAAGGGAACCGGCTTCTCGTCATAAAAATGAATTTTTAGAGGTACCCATAAGACTTTTTTCCATTTTAATCCGACGGCCGCCTTCTTTATTAGGAATGCGGCTGTTTTTGTAAATTTGCATTTTACAATTCAGAGGGCGCAAAAGTAAACAAAAGCTTTATTTTCCGGATTGGAAATGATCGCCTTTTATATATTTTCAAAAATGATATTTTCTTCAAAGGAACAAATAATGAAATCCATTCCGCTTGCGCTCAGCGCAGCCTTGCTCTTCTCACTTTCTGCTTGCAATGAAGCTTCCGCAAAGGGAAAAACAGACGGCTCCGTCGGAGCCCGTTTGGACAGCCTCTCTGCTGAAGTCAAAACAATGAGCGATGAATTCGCCATTCTCAAGTATGGTCTTGAAAAACGGGGACTTTCCATTGAACAGATGAAAAATGAAATGGAAATGGACAACAAGGTCTGGGACATTCCTGTCGGAAACAGTCCTGTCTATGGCAATACAACCAATCCAAAGCTCACTATTGTCGAATTTTCTGAATTCCAATGCCCTTATTGCGCGCGTATCGCGCCCATAATGCATGAATTGATGCAAAAGCACGGAAACGAAATCAAATTCGTGTTCAAGCACTTCCCCCTCAGCTTCCATGCAAACGCTCCTGCCGCTGCAGCCGCAAGTATGGCTGCGCAAAACCAAGGCAAGTTCTGGGAGTTCCGCTATGCTCTTGCAGAACACAACAAAGATCTCAGCCCAGAAACATTTGAAGCAGTCGCAAAGCAAATCGGCCTTGATATGACCAAGTTTAAGAAAGAGATGCTCTTGGATTCCGCAAAGCAAGCCCGCATAAACGAAGATTTCCAACTCGGTGCTAAGGTTGGCGTTCAAGGCACTCCTAACTTCTTTATCAACGGAAAGCGTCAAGACCGCTTCAGCCCGGAGATGGTTGAAGAAATGCTGAAAAACGCTAAATAAATTTTGTTCATAAGTTAAACCATAACCAGAGGATACATCCACAATGATGAATAGATTTCTGAAAGTCTCCTCGCTCCTCTTCCTGGGGCTTGCGACGACAGCTGTGATGGCACAAAGACCTCCCCGCATCGTTGCCTATAAAATGTTTGATGACCAATACCGCACCGGTGGTTACGACTACACCTATGGCGGAACAGGCAGCAAAGTCACGATTACCAAAGAAGGTGGATTCAAATCCAAGTCTGCTTTGGATATCGCACTTGACCCGAAGGATTACTCCGGCGCTTCAATCTGTCTTTACAACGAATTCTTTAACTTGAAGCCTTTCTTATTGAACTCCACCTTGGAATTCGACATCAAGGGCAAAGTCGGAGGAGAACAGCTCTTGGTCGGTCTTCTCGACGAAGAAGTTTCCGACGGAAAAAAGACCCAGGTCAAGCTTTCCATGAACAAGTATGGTCAAGTTACCAACACTTGGACCCACGTCAAAATACCTCTCGCAGACTTCCCGGACCGCGGTCTTTACTGGGATCAAGAGAAGAAGACCGAGCTTCCGTCCCGCATTGATTGGGATAAAATTGCCGAAGTCCGTTTTTCCATTGACAAGGGCGTGAATCCTTCCTTTGAAGTTTTCATTGACAATATCGAAATTGTCAAGGGCAACAAGAGCGCCGCTCCGAAAGCCAAAATCGTCTATTGGGATGAAAACAATGAAGTTCTGGACGGACCTAAGAATCCCGAAAAACTCGATGGCAAGGCGAAAGAATTCAAAGCCTTCTATACCGATGGAATTCCGGGATTCAGCTATGTCTATGGCGGTCTAACCGCCCAGAAAGAACTGAACGCCAAAACTGCGGGCAACCCGAACAAGAATGTCCTTGCAATGTACATTGACAACAACGACTGGTCCGGCGTCACTTACTCTCTAGGCGATGGCAAATACATCGATCTTTCCAGCATCCGCAACAAGGGCGGCCTCTACTTCTGGATCAAGGGAAAACTCGGCAAGGAAAAGCTCTATGTCGGTCTTCTTGACAATCAAGGCAATGATGTGAAAAGCCAGACCAAGCTAGGCCTCAATGACTGGATCAAGGTCTCCACAGATTGGCAACTCGTCAAGATTCCTCTGAAAAAGTTCTTTGACAAAGGTAAAGCTTGGGATGCAAATAAGCAAGCTGAAGTCGCTAAGGACATGCAATGGAACAAAATCCAAGAAATCCGCTTCTCTGTCGGTAAAGGTGAAAATGCCGGGGAACCGGGTAAGCCTGCTCCTGTAACTGTTTATGTCGACCAGATTACCTTCACGTCTAATATTGATTGGATGGATCCGGACCTCAAGTGGGATTCTTTCAAATCCAACGCACCTGACTACGTGATTTCTGATTTCGATGGCAAGTACGCCGCAGAAGCCTGGGAAGGATCCAAAGGTCCGAAGTCCCAGCTATCTCAGCACACGGGCAAAGGACGCCTTGATGGCAACAACCTCATTGTGGATCACTACCTCCTCGCAGACTGGGTCGATGTCGTTCTCGATATGAAAAAACAGAACAGGTCAGCCAAGGATCGCGATTGGACCAAATATTGGGGCTTAATGTTCGACGTGTATTCTGAAAAGGCCTGGCAGTCTATTACTGTCCAAATTCAGGATTCAGGCAACGAAGTCTATGTATCTAACACAGGCGTTCCTAAGGGACGTTCCACTGTTCTCGTTCCGTTCCGCTCCTTTGGCAAATTCCCGTACTACCAACCACCTGACGCGATCGAAAACGGCACGCTCGATCTCGACAAGGTGATTATCCTCGACTTCAAGCCCTCGGGAGAAGGTACATCCGGCGGATTCGAAATCGATAACATCCGTTTGACAAACAAGCGCGAACTCCCGAAGGTGGAACACCCGGCAATCGTCAAGGCAACCATCAATGGGAACTTCAACGACATCGTCAACCCGAAAATCGCCGATGGTATTTTCGGTATCAATGCCGCTCTCTGGGATGGCGACCTCCTGAAGGTCAAGAACGCAAAAACTCAATCCAGCGAGTATGTAGAACGTGTTCATCATGGCATTATCCGTTATCCAGGAGGTCTTCGCGCTGATGACGATCACTGGAAACAAATTCTTGACAATAAGGATTGGATGATCGATACCGATGAATTCCTTGATTGGCTCAAGAAGACTGGTGACAATGCTATGTTCACGGTGAACTTCGGTTCCGGCACAGCTGAAGAAGCCGCGGCCTGGGTGAAGCACACGAACATCGACAAGAAAGCCGGAATCAAATACTGGGAAATCGGCAACGAAATTTACGGAAACTGGCATCCTTATTATGAAAAGTATGGTAAGGACGGCGGAACTATCTATGGCAAGCGCGCGCGCGAATTCATCGTTGCAATGAAAAAAGTTGACCCGACAATCAAGGTTGCCGTAGTTGGCGTTCTCGAAGGAGATTGGAATGAAAAGGTCCTCGAACAAACTGCCGATGTAGCCGATGGAATTATCGTTCACCACTACCCGCAGCATTTCGGTGAAGAAAACGACTTTGCACTCCTCTCCGCACCTCAGACTCTTGAACCTATCTTTGCACGTCTCCACAAACTCACGGACAAGTGGAAAGCAAAGGCTGGTAAAAAGCTCGAAATCTGGCTCACGGAATGGAACTCCGTCGACTTCAACCCAGGCCCACAGACTCTTGCTGTTGAAAACGGGCTCTTTATTGCGGACTATCTCGGCGAACTCGCCCGCCTCGGCGCGGACAACGCTCAATACTGGGATATTCACAACGATCTTACCCCGGAAGGTGGTGATTATGGTTACCTCACCCGCTCCGGTGAAGAATGCATGAACTGCCCGCGTCCCAGTTATTGGGCTTTCCAGATGGCATCAGACGCTCTCCGCGGAAAGATGGTTAAAACAACGATCGACGGCGACAATGAATCTCTCCTCACCGCTTATCTCACGGATAACAACGGTAAGAAGAGCCTCCTCATCGTAAACAAGAGCCCCTACAGCGACTTCGACCTCAAGCTCAACATTCCGGGATTCTCCGGCAAGGCTAGCGTGCAGGTCCTCGATAAGACCACCGAGAAACTTAAAGAAGGCTGGGCAAACGATCCTTCCAAAAAAGCCAAGACGGTTGATCTTTCCAAGGGTATCAAGATCGGCAAGCGTACACTTACCTTCATCTCGGTTAAGTAGTACTTTGATTTGAACTTCACAAGCCCCGGCTTTGCCGGGGCTTTTTCGTTTTTTGCAAACAAGCAGAAAAAGAACAACCCCGCAGCAAATACGGAGTGTCAAAACCAAAGGCAAAACCCTGATCGGTGATCCCAGAAACACCCATCGGTCGAGAACTCTCCCCACAGCATTTTCCTGACGGAGGGGCATCGCCGGAATATCTGCCGGCCTTTATCCTCTTGATCGTACGCGCAATCTTTGCCGGACTCAACGATAAAACGGACTGAAATGAATACCAAATCATTGCAAAATTTCTCGCAGCCTTTGTTTCAGTTCCTCGTCAACGCTATCATCAAAGACAATCCCATCGATATTTTGCAGGACAGCCCCATAGTAAGATCAAAACCTGAAGCTTGAGCATCTTGCGCACACATTCGCTCATCTTATGATAGAAATCAAGGCTGAAGCAAGCTGCGGAATTTTCATCTCTCAATGTAGGCCGTGATCTTTACCACATTCTTGCGCGCCGCATCGGCATAGCATCCTCGACACCACAATTCCCTATTCCTATAAATTGAATTGGAAAAACATTCATAAAGCATCCAGCAGTTCTTCCCTTTCAGATAGCCTACCATGACACCGAGAAACTTTGGCGGAATCTCAAAAGATGTGTACGTGACCGGGAATAACTCTGCCCCGACGAGATAAATGAGATTCCATTCACAGGGCTCGCGGAGTAATACCAAAAGTTCACAGTGCTTCTCCCAAAAGAAAGCGTTCCATCTGAACTTTGGAGAAAAAGACTATGCGTACTTGCAGGGTTTCGTCAAGGCGGGAAGCGCGGAAACATGCGTTCCCAAAACGCATTCATCGGACAACTCAAGCCAGTATGAGCCTGCGTTTTTGCAGAAACACTCGGTGACTCGGTCATGATAACGGGCAACTCATTCGCAACGCTCGCCTTGACGCTTTTGCCTCTTTGAATAGCACTCCAGTAACACTCTATTGCGATTTTCTACAGCTGCTTTGTTGTGATGCCACGTTATTCCGTCCCCACTAGAGCCCCCAAATGTCAGCTCTCCGAAGCTAGTGTCCCCGCTACGGAACCGGCTTAAGGGGAACAGAAAATGAAGTTCATCTCAAGGAACCAACAAACTCAGCAAAGGTTTTAAATACATACAAAAAGTCCCTTCTGCAATATTCTGCGCAGAAGGGACTTTAATTTACTACAAATACGGATTAGTTTTCTGGTTCCTTGCTTTCATCCTTATTCTCGACAGATTCAGCGGAGTTTTCGTCCGTTGTTTCTGGAATGGAGTCTTCAGGGATCGCATCTGCAACTTGTTTGCTTTCAGCAGCTTCCTGCTCGATTTCTTCTACGCTCGGAAGAGCGGTCGCGTCTTGAACCTTATCGCCTTCGCGGAGGTTA
The DNA here is from genome assembly GCA_023231365.1 of Fibrobacteraceae bacterium. GTDB lineage: Bacteria > Fibrobacterota > Fibrobacteria > Fibrobacterales > Fibrobacteraceae > Hallerella. Next base: position 5,744 of record JALNVO010000028.1, read on the forward strand.
ATGGCGCGAACACCTTGGGAAACGCGGCCCGTAATGCGGATGCTATCGGCTGAAATACGGATGACTTGGCCTTCGCGGCTCGTAATGATCAAATCATAATCATCTGCAACGCTTTCGACAAACACAGCATTTCCGGTCTTGTCCGTCACATTCAAGTTGCGGACGCCTTTACCCCCGCGGCGAGTAATACGGTACGAACCTGGTTCAGAGCGCTTTCCATTGCCGTTTTCAGTAATGGTGAGTACCTTGGTCCCTGTTTTCAAGCGGAGGAGCGCAATTACTTCATCGCCTTCAGCGAGGCGGATTCCGCGCACGCCATGCGTGCCACGGCCCATAGTCCTGAAGCAGGAAATCGGGAACGTAAGAGCTTGTCCGTTACGGGTTGCAATCATCAGGAGATCCTTCGGGATTTCCCGGACAACATCCTCACCTTCGCCACCTTCCGTCTCATTTTCGGTTTCCGTCTCAGTAATTTCTGCGGAATCATCTTCAAGGGATTCCCCTCTCGCTTCAGCTTCCATTTCTTCAGCAGTGACACCAACGAGGAGGACCTTCACCAATTCATCGCCCTCATCAAGTGTAATTGCATTGACGCCCGTCTTGCGCGGATTGGAGAATAATTTCAGATCCATCTTATTAATAATGCCGTTCTTGGTTGCAAAAACGAGGCAGTTATAGCCACCGAACTTGCGCACAGGAACAATTGCAGAAACTTTTTCGCCTTCTGTGAGGCTTACAAAGTTGATGATCGGACGTCCCTTGCCATTGCGGGCTCCTTCCGGGAGGTGATAGACCTTAGTCCAATATACCCGGCCCTTGTTGGTAAACACAAGGAGGAAACTGTGCGTGCTTGCAGTGAAAATAGTTTGTATGTTATCTTCATCCTTTAAGCCAGCACCGATTATTCCCTTACCACCGCGGTTCTGTGCCTTGAACGTATCAATCGGAAGACGGCGCACGTAGCCTTCGTGGCTGAGTGTGATGACCTGTTCTTCTTCCGGTATGAGATCTTCGGAATCAAAGTCTTCAACAGCGTCTTCAATGCTTGTACGGCGGTCGTCGCCATACTTTTGAGCAATGGCATCGAGAGTGTCGAGAACGATCTGGACGCGGCGCTCTTTGCGCGCGATAATGTCTTCCAGATCTTTTACCGTCAAAATAAGAGCCTGATATTCAGCTTCTAATTTTTCAATTTCAAGCCCAGTGATGCGCTTGAGCTGCATATCCACGATCGCCTGAGTCTGGACATCGTCCAAAGAGAAGCGCTCCGTGAGTTTAGCCTTAGCTTCGTCAGTGCTCTTGGAAGCTTTGATAATCGCCACCACTTCGTCCACATTCTGGCAAGCAATGCGAAGGCCTTCCAAAAGGTGCATGCGGTCCTTCGCCTTCTTGAGCTCAAATTGTGTGCGGCGAAGAATCACTTCAAGGCGGTGATCTACATAGTAGCGGATAAGATCCTTCAGCGGAAGAACTGTCGGCTGCGTGCGGTTGACAAGCGCCAAATTGTAGATGCTGAAGGTGTCTTGAAGTTGTGTGTACTTGTAAAGATTATTGAGAACGATATCTGCCTGGAAATCGCGTTTGATATCTATAACGATACGCATACCATCGCGGTCGGATTCATCGCGGATATCGCTGATGCCATCAAGCCTCTTGTCGCGCACAAGGTCGGCCATATTCTTGATGAGCATAGCCTTATTCACCATATACGGAATTTCAGAAACGATCAGGCGACTTTTGCCCTTTGCATCGGTTTCCGTTTCCACTCGGGCACGCACGCGCACACGACCATGACCCGTGAGATAAGCTTCGCGGATACCGGAACGTCCACAAATAATGCCCCCGGTAGGAAAATCCGGTCCAGAAACGTACTGGAGGAGTTCTTCTCCGGCTATGTCATTGTTCTCACAATAAGCATGGATAGCCTTGGTCACTTCGCGGAGGTTGTGCGGAGGCATATTTGTCGCCATACCGACGGCAATCCCCGAAGATCCGTTCACGAGCAAGTTAGGGAACGCAGACGGAAGAACGAGCGGTTCTTCAAGGGACTCATCATAGTTCGGTCCCATATCCACAGTATCCTTATCCAAGTCTTCGAGCATCATTTCGCCGAAGCGGGTCATCTTGGCTTCGGTATAACGCATAGCAGCAGCGCTATCGCCGTCAACCGAGCCGAAGTTTCCCTGGCCCTTGACAAGCATATAGCGAAGCGAGAAGTCCTGAGCAAGACGGACAAGAGTGTCGTAAACGGCAGAGTCTCCATGCGGGTGATACTTACCAATGACTTCACCCACAATACGCGCGGACTTCATCGTCGATTTGTCGGCGGTGAGCCCCAGCTTGTGCATCGCAAAAAGAACGCGGCGGTGTACCGGTTTGAGACCATCGCGGACATCCGGAAGGGCGCGTGCAACAATGACGCTCATCGAATAGCGCAGATAGCAGTCCTGCATATCCCTTTCAATGAGTGACTCATAATGAGTACCTGGCGTCAATCTTATGTTATCTGCCATTTGTTTTCCTTTCTGTTATTTTACACCAAAAATTTTATCAATCGTATGCGACAACGAAGCAACTTCACTTGAAAGAGTTTGATCCAAGGTCATTGGCGTGACCACAGCAAATCCTTCAGAAAGTGCGACATCGTCCGTATGCGGTAAAAAATCAACCGGACGTTTTTCGCCTTCCAAAAACCATTCTCCGTCTTTTTCAATGTACCGGTCCGTGAACATTGAAAGATTCATCGGAAGAACTCTGAATCCGGAAAAAGCCGCTTCGGAAACGTCCGGGAAGTTCACATTCCAAAAGGATCGAGAAGGCATTTGGGCATAAAGCCTCTCCTCCACGACGCGGAGTGCAAAACGGATAGATTCTTCCTTTGCAAAGGCTGAAGCTCCCGACAGCGAAATAGCTATCCCCGGAACACCCCAAAGCGCTGCTTCACGGGCCCCTGCGATAGTCCCCGAATAAAGAGAAGAAACGCCGGCATTCTCACCCACGTTCATTCCCGAAAATACAACATCTATTTTTACATTTTTGTAAAGTTCTCTCAATGCAAACTTCACGGAATCCGACGGTGTGCCCGAGACGGAATAAAAATCAAAGGGGAACGCCCCTGCGACCTTCAAAAGCTTAAGCCCGCGGAAGCCCGTGAATGCATGAGAAACACCGCTCTGTCCTGAGGCCGGAGCGACCACGCGAACATTCCCCACCTGAGAAAGTGCGGATGCGAGAAGTGCTATGTGAGGGCTGTTTACACCGTCATCATTCGTCACGAGAATTTCGGGTTTTGAAGATCCCTGCATTTGCCTTAAAAGATAGAAAATTATAAGCGGATTAAGGCTCTTTTTACTACCTTTTCTTGATGTATGAATACACCTAAAATGCAAACTCCTCCGCTCCCTAAGGGCACCCGCGACTTCTATCCGGAATCAATGCGGATCCAGAACTTTATTTTTGACATTTGGCGCAAAGCAGCCCTTCGTTTCGGCTATGAAGAATATGAAGGCCCCATGTTCGAGCATTTGGAGTTGTACACGGGTAAATCCGGGGAAGAAATCGTAAGCCAGCTTTATGATTTCAAGGATAAAGGAGACCGCCACATTGCGCTCCGCCCCGAAATGACTCCGACGCTAGCCCGTTTGGTAATTCAAAAAGGCAATTCCCTCAAAAAGCCCTTCAAATGGTTCAGCATACCACGCCTCTTCCGCTATGAACGCGCCCAAAAAGGCCGTCTCCGCGAATTCTTCCAGCTCAACTTAGATATTATCGGAACCGAGAGCATCTATGCAGAAGCAGACCTCCTCTCTGCAATCGCCTATATGCTAATGGATTTCGGTCTTAAAACAGAAGATTTTTCCATCGGCGTTTCGAGCCGCAAGCTTTTGAACGCTTATCTCGCCGAAATAGGCGTTTCCGAAGTGTCTAAAGTTTACCCGGTTCTCGACCGCCGCCTCAAAATAGAAAAGGAAGACTTCTATTCGGAACTTGCCGCAACGGGTCTCTCTCTCGAACAAACTAAAAAGCTTGATCAATTTATGGATTCCAAAAGCATAGAAGAAGTGGAAGCTAAAATTTCTAGCGATGAATCCAAGGCTGCCTTAGACGAGATCAAACAACTTTTTAAGACTCTTCAAGCCTCTGGCGCAGGCAAATCCATTACACTTGACCTCTCAATCGTCCGCGGACTCGCCTATTATACGGGAATCGTATTCGAAGTATTCGACAAAGGCAAATCCATGCGCGCCATCGCCGGTGGAGGGCGCTACGACAGCCTTTGCGAAAAGCTCGGCGGAGACAAAGTTCCCGGGGTCGGGTTCGGAATGGGCGATGTGGTGCTAGCCAATCTCCTTGAAGAACGCGGACTTTTGCCATCTTCAAAACAGAGCCTAGACTTTTTCGTCGCAAGCTTTACAAACGACATGGACAAAATATTCGAAGTAGCTGGCAAATTTCGCAAGCTCGGCTATTCCGTGAATCACCCGCTCTCCCCCACAAAACTCGGCAAGCAGATGGAACAAGCAAATGCACAAGGTGCAAAAGTTGTCGTCTATGTCGATGGGGAAAAAGCTCCTGCAGGCGGCTTTGAATACAAAGTTCTTTCTACAGGAACACTCGGTGCCGGAACCCTTGAAGAAATCGCTCAATTGAAGGTTTGATTTTCTTTAAGATGTGCCCGTTCCGTACATTTCTTTCAATCCTTTCCATTTTCGCTTTGCTCGGAATTATTTCCTTCGTTTTTCCAAGCGAAGGCCTCAAGCTCGGCGACATCACACTGCGCTTTCCTTCTGTCATTTCGCTTTTCCAAAAAGACGAAGTAAAATTCAATGGCGAAGCCCCTGAAGAGCATATTCAAAAGCTGCTCGACGAAACGCGGGAAAGAAAGTTTTCCGCTTATGCGGATTCCCTCAAATTCTACGAGGACTTTTTTAAAAACGGTCCTACCCGATTTGATTTACCAGACAACAATCCCGCTTGGTTCGACCGTTTCTTTGCAAGGCTCAAAGCGGCGAATGATTCCGGAAAAGTCATCCACATCATTCACTACGGGGATTCCCAGCTCGAAGGCGACAGGATTACATCTACACTTAGAGAATACCTCCAAACCCTCTTCGGCGGAAGCGGCCCCGGGATGCTCCCTGCATTGGCAGACATACCTTCACTCGCTTTTATAGAACGGAGCACGGGGAATCTCTCGCGACACCGGATTTTCGGCCCGCAAGAAGAAATGGCAACGCACAACAGATACGGGCCGATGGCTCAATTTTCAGAACTTCGCGGTTCGGCAACAATCAGCTTAAAAAAACGACCCAAGACTAAGGGATTCGAGCACGTCGGCACATTCCAAACAATTCAAGTTTTTGCAAACAAGGGAAATTTGCAAACCAAGCTCATTTATGCAAGCGAGATTGAAGATACCGTAAAAACGGACTCATTACCACCAAAAATTGTAAAAAAGATGCAGAAATTTTTGGCAAACCCGCCCGAAGTCCAAAATTATGGCAATTTATATGTCTATTCATGGAATTTAGCTCTCCCGACAAGCGACGCAAAGGTTACGCTCAATGGGAAAGCAGACATTTACACCATCGTCGCCAATGCAGAAAGCGGAGTCGCCGTAGACAACATCGCTATGCGCGGAAGCTCCGGTACCATATTCCACCGTATGGATAAGGCTCTACTCTCCAATTCCTATCAAGCGCTCTACACCGATTTAATCATTATGGAATACGGCGGGAACCTAGTCCCAAGCGTCACCGCGAACAATATCAATTGGGTAAAAGAGCTTGTTGAAAAACAGATCCGCACAATTAAGGAAACCGCTCCCGATGCAGATATTCTCTTTATCGGCCCAGCGGATATGTCCAAGCGGATCAATGGAAAATGGCAAAGTTTCCATAGCTTGAACCGCACAATCGAAACACTCCGCCAAGTCGCCCTTAAAAACGGTTGCGCTTACTTTGACATGCATCGGGTAATGGGTGGAGACGGAGCAATGATTGCTTGGGTAAACGAAAATCCGCCACTCGCAGGCCCGGATTACATACACTTTACGCGGGCTGGAGCCGCCAAAATGGGCGAGCTTCTCTACAACTCCCTTAAATTGCACTACGATTACTACACCTTCCGCGAAGCACACGAAATTGATGAAGGAACTCTCGGCGAAATACACGCTTTTGTGGATTCCCTCAAAAATGATACGTTAGTTAGCTCTAGCGATACGCTCATCCTCACTCCAATTTCTGAAATCTCTACAGATTCATTAAAAAAAGAAAACAAGGGAGAAGAAAAATGAAAGAGTTTCTACTCCTTTTATGCCTTGCGCTATCGGCGAATGCCCTCCCCATAGATAGCACAAAAAATCACATCGAATTTCCAAGGGGAAACATCGCTTTTGCATCCTTCTTCCATAAAATGGATTCTTTAGTTTATACAGGAAAAGGACAAGTCAATATTTTACAGCTCGGTGGATCTCACATTCAAGCCGACGTTATATCAAACCGAGTCCGCACCCGCCTAGCCAAGGAATATCCGGGCAGAGCCGGCAGCCGTGGATTCGTATTTCCATTTAATGCCGCCAAGACAAATACGCCACAGAGTTATTCGTCCAAGGCTTTCGGGCATTTTAAGGCGGAAAAAAGCGTTTTCAAAAACAACACAACACCGCTCGGACTAATGGGAATTGCAATTACTACAGGCGACCCGGACGCAAAAGTCAAAATCGTGCTCGATGCAAATTCGCCTATCAAAATTTGGAATTTCAACAAAGTCCGCGTTTTTGGATTTTCAAAAGATTTTTCGATCACACCAGCCTTAAGCCTGGATTCCACCACATTCATCAGCAGCAAAGCAGACAAAGCGAGCGAATCCTTTCTCTTTAATTTGCCCAAACGCAGCGATTCTCTTACGCTTTCCTTTGTTTGGAATGATAAAAACAAGGAAAACGCTTTTCAGAGTAAACTTTCCTCACTAGATTCTCTCCAAAAAGACTCGCTCTTTGCCGATTCCAATTTTTTCAAGAACCATTCCTCCTTTACTCTCACGGGAATTCTCCTCACCGATACGGCAAGCGGTATATCTTATAATGCAATCGGTATTAACGGCGCAAATGTCGCGGCATATCTTTCATTAAAGAACCTCGAGCGCGACTTGAGTTTCTTAAAACCCGACCTGATAATCCTTTCCATCGGCATCAACGATGCGAACGTTTCTGAATTTGACGAAGATCTCTTTAAATCGCATTACGATACACTCATCACAAGACTCAAATCCGTCACTCCCGATGTGCCACTGATTTTTACGACAAACAACGATTCCTACTTAACCCTCAAAGGGAAAAAAAGCTCCTTTCCGAACAGCAATGGAATTCTCGCCCGCGAAGCGTTTTTCAGTCTAGCAAAAAAATACAAGGCGGGAATTTGGGACTTATATTCTATAATGGGCGGTTACCGCTCAATTGAAAAATGGGAAGCGGAAGACTTCGCCAGAAAAGACAAGGTACATTTCAAGAATAACGGCTATGAAGTCCTTGGCGATCTCTTCTACCAAGCACTTATCGAAAGCTTCAAGCCCGAAAACGATACCAAGGGGAAGAAATGAGCGACTTCCTCGACCTACTTAGAAGAGCCCTGGAATTCAACCCGCAGGCACCTCTTATTTTCACCCAGTTCTATTTCTGGGCTTTTTTCGCCATTATATTCGCGCTCTTTACGCTCGTCCACAAACGCATCCTACTGCGAAATACCTTTCTCTTTGCAGCAAGTCTCTTCTTCTATTATAAAACAAGCGGAAGCTATTTGGTTCTTCTCGTATTTTGCGTCGTTGCAAACTACCTGGGGGGGCGAGTCATTAATGCCATACAGAAACCTATAGGCAAAAAAGCAATGCTCACCCTTTTAGTAGGGGTAGACCTCCTCACGCTCGGTTATTTTAAGTACGCATACTTCTTTTTGGATTTCTTGGATCAAGTCTTTGGCGTCAAACTCCAAGTCTACAACTTTTTCGCTGCGGCGGGCAACAAGTTTTTCCATTCAAATTCACTCATCGACCAGATCGTGCTCCCCGTGGGCATTTCTTTCTTCACATTCCAAGCAATCAGCTATTGCGTAGATGTCTACAAAAAAACAGTCCCGCCGGTAAAAAACTTCCTGGATTTCGGTTTTTACCTCACCTTCTTTCCACAGCTCGTAGCAGGACCAATCGTCCGCGCGAATAAATTCATCCCCCAGCTCCACGAAAAATTTTTCCTCTCGCACCATGCATTCGGACTCGCCATCTTCTGGATTCTGAACGGACTCGCCAAAAAAGTCATCATGAGCGACTTCCTCTCCACGCACTTTGTAGACAGGGTCTTCGAATCACCCCTCCTTTATACGGGCTTTGAAAACCTAATCGGACTTTTCGCCTATTCCCTACAAGTATACGCAGACTTTTCGGGCTATACGGACATTGCAATAGGCGTCGCCTTATTAATGGGCTTTAGGCTACCCCGCAACTTCAATTCCCCCTACAAAGCGGACACTCCGGCAGAATTTTGGCACCGTTGGCACATTTCGCTTTCAAGCTGGCTCAGGGATTATCTCTACATACCCCTCGGAGGAAATAGAGGCGCAGGCTTCGGCACATTCTTTTGGATTGCAGTCCTTTCCATTATAGCCATACTCCTTTCAGGAAGCAAATGGGTTGCCATTTCGCTCGGAGCGCTTTACCTCTTCCTCGGTATTTGGGCATTCTTCAAGTCCGATTCAAGACGCACAATCAGTAAGCATTTAAACGCAATGATAACGCAACTCCTAGGCGGGCTCTGGCACGGAGCAAGCTGGAACTTTATGATCTGGGGTGGGTTAAACGGAATCGGCATGATCTGCAACACCCAATGGAGAAAGCAATCCTTGGAAGTACGTGCCGTGCTGATGTTCATTCTTACGGCTACCGCAGCTATCGCTTGCAAGCTCAATTATACACCCGTATTTGCCATTGCGTCTGTATGGTGCGGAATTATCTTTATCGGAATCTACGCAAATTTGATATTTAATTTATTCACAAAAAAAGAATTGCCAAAACTCCGCTATTGCTGGAATGTTGTGCTCACATTCATCTTTATCACGTCTACTCGCCTCTTCTTCCGCGCAGGTTCCAACCTAGACCCGGCCGAAGCAAACGAAACCGCCTGGGAAACCGCTCGCAATATGATCCACCAGATAGGAAGCCCTTGGAACTTTTCCCTCGTGCCGCAAATGGCAAAAGAGCATTTATCCATCATCGCCGTATTCCTTTTGGGAATGTCTATCCATTGGTTGCCGGACCGCTTTAAGCGCACCTACCGCGTCATCTTTGCCAAACTACCCATCTCCGCAATGATCGTATTCTCGGCCATCGCCCTATTCATTATTTATCAATTTTCCAGCGCCGATACACCGCCATTCATCTATTTCCAGTTCTAAAGAGGAAGGGGGCTGCTGTAAGAGAACGCACGAGCATCTCTGGCATCCCAACCTTCGTAGACACTCGATTTCATAGTCGCAAAGCAATTTTCAAAGATGCCCATTAAACCATCTCCAAATCCTTGAACATCGAAAGGTAGGTTTTAGCTTTTGCCACTAAAGCGAGCGGATAAGCACGGCTGGAACTCGGCATCCGGTAAAGCAACATTTTGCGATTTCCCAAAAGGAATGGGGAATGCCCGCCGACTTTCGGCGGTTCTGCACCTAATACAGCACAAAGCGTTTCTGTTGCGAGCGTTCCCGTCGTCACCACAGCGCTGCATGTGTAGAGCCCTTTCAACATTTTAGGCACGTCCGTCGGAGTTACTACTTCCAAAAAGGCGTCCGAAGCATTATCTTTCAGACGTCGAACTTCCCTTACCGTATCATAAATAGCAATTCCCGCTTCATTCAAAAATCGGACAATTTTTTCTTTGTCAAAAATCTTGTCGCTCACCCGCACAAAATAATTCTTGTCCTTGAAAAAGACGAGGCCCAAAATTCGCCACATATCATTATTAAAATTCGGATAATAAAATTGCATGCACCAGCGCTTTTGCGGAGGAGGAAAACTTCCAAGCATCAAAAGTTTGGCATTCTTGGGCAAAAAGGGATCCAGAGGATGTTTTTCTATTCTGTTTTTCACATTCACAATGATAAAAAATTTGTCGGCATCCAGACTTTTCAGATTTTCATGACGTTTTTGTAAAAGAAATAACAAAGGTGTTTTTTTTCATTCACAAAATTGTTTCTCGATCTTTGAAATTTTTCCAAAAAAGCCATAATTAACACTGGCACGATATTTGCTTAGTGGTTCGCGGAAAAGGTCTATTCAGCCCTTCATCCATACAAAACTGGAGAATAAGATGAAAGTCGTTACGGCATACATACAGCCCGAAAAGCTCGGCAGTGTAAAGGAAGCTCTTTACGAAGCCGAAATTTTCAAAATCAGCGTCACAAACGTCCTTGGATGCGGTCAGCAGAAGGGTTACACAGAATCTTACCGCGGTTCCGAAACAGAGGTGAAGCTCCTTAAGAAGGTGCGTCTCCAGATTGCGCTCAATGACGAATTTGTTCAACCCTGCATCGACGCTATCGTCAAAGGCGCCCGCACAGGAAACATCGGCGATGGCAAGATCTTCGTTGAAAACTTGGAACAATGCATTCGAATCCGCACAGGCGAAACAGGCCCTGCGGCAATTGGTTGATTAAAGGAGCACACAAATGAACGCAGATACGTTGTCTGTACTCAGTACACAAATTGCCGACACCACATTTATGTCGGAAAATATATGGATTATGGCTTGTGCACTTCTCGTGTTCGTCATGGGTCTCGGATTTGCTTGCGTTGAATCCGGACTTTGTCGCGCAAAATGTTGCTCAAACATTATGTTCAAAAATTTCACCGTGCCGGCGATCGGTATCACCCTCTATGCATTGCTGGGCTTCAGCCTGATGTATCCGCATTCCTGGGGCATTGCAAACGTCCTCGGATTTGATGGCTTTGGACTCCACGTCCCGGAAGGCGGATTCACCTCCGCATACAATCATTATACATACTTCACCGATTGGCTCTTCCAAGCGATGTTCGCCGCTACAGCAGCAACTATCGTCTCCGGTGCCGTAGCAGAGCGCATCAAACTCAATTCATTTTTAATCTTCACGGCTATTTACGTCGCATTAGTCTACCCGATAGTCGGA
>JALNVO010000029.1 GCA_023231365.1 Fibrobacteraceae bacterium
GACACTATCACGATCGACGTCGAGCTCATCGCGCCAGTCGCAATGGAAAACCAGCTCCGCTTCGCCATCCGCGAGGGTGGCCGCACGGTCGGTGCTGGATCCGTAACTGAAATCATCAAGTAAGGAATAACAATGGCTGGTGAACGCATTCGTATTTGCCTGAAGTCTTTCGATCATCGTATGATAGATCGTTCCGCTCAGGACATTGTAAATACGGCAAAGAACACGGGAGCCCGCATCGCGGGACCAATCCCTCTCCCGACCAAGATTCAAAAGTACACGGTTCTTCGTTCTCCTCACGTAGACAAAACGTCTCGTGAACAGTTCGAGTCCCGCACCCATAAACGCTTGATTGACATTCTGGACGCTACTCCTCAGACCGTTGACTCTCTGATGAAGTTGGATTTGCCTGCTGGTGTCGAAGTCGAAATTAAGGTGTAATACAATGAACGGTATTCTTGCAAAAAAGCTGGGAATGACCCAAGTATTCACGGAGCAGGGCGAATGCGTCCCTGTGACAGTTCTCGAAGCTGGTCCGTGTGTGGTTGTTTGCCACAAGACTGAAGAAAAAGATGGCTATACCGCTATTCAGGTCGGTTTTGGCCTTGTTAAGGAAGGACGTGCCAATAAGCCCATTGCCGGTCAATTTAAGAAAGCCGGGCTCGATGTTCGCGGTTATCTCGCTGAATTCGATGTCGCTAGCCTTGAAGAATGGCCTGTTGGTAAGGAATTCGGTGCTGCTGATTTCGCCGATGCTAAAATTGTAGATGTCTCCGGTATTTCCAAGGGCCACGGCTTTTCCGGTACTGTGAAACGCTATAATTTCCAGACGGGTCCTCGTGGACACGGAACTCATAATATCCGTGAACCGGGTAGCTTGTCTGCTCATACGTTCCCTGGCCGAGTATTTTCCGGCAAGCGTATGGCAGGTCAGTATGGCAACAAGAAAGTCACCGTCAAGCATCTTCAGGTAGTGAAGGTCGATGGTGATCGCAATTTGATCTTTGTTCGCGGTGCTGTTCCAGGCCCCAAGAATGGAGTTATCGTGGTGAGGAAAGGCTAATGGCAAAGGCAAAGCTCTACGCCGCTAGCGGCGAATTTAAGAACGAAATGGATCTCCCGGCGGTATTTGATTCTGAGATAAACAAGGTTTGCATTTATTTGCATATCAAGGCGATTCTCAACAACCGTCGTCAGGGCACTGCGGAAACCAAGAGCAAGTCTCTGGTCAGTGGTGGTACCATGAAACCTTGGAAGCAGAAAGGCACTGGCCGCGCTCGTTCGGGTCAGAATACCTCTTCCGTATGGGTTCGTGGTAACAAGGCTCATGGTCCGAAGGCTCACGATTATTTTGAAAAGGTGAACAAGAAGGTGAAGCTCATCGCTTTCCATTCTGCCCTTTCTGATAAGGCGAAAGAAGGAAAGGTCCTCGTATTCGAGAAGCTTGCTTTCTCCGCTCCTAAGACTAAGGATTTCCTCGCTGTTATGGATAAGGCCGGTCTTGAAAAGCGCAACGCTCTTTTCCTTATCGGATCCAAAGACGCGAACTTGCTCCTTTCGTCTTCCAACGTTCCTTGGGTTCGTACGGCTCGCGTTCAAGACGTGAATACGTACGATCTCGTCCGCGCAAACAACATTGCGATTTCCCAGGATGCTCTGGGTGAACTCACCGGAGGTTCCAGATGAAAGAACTTCACGAAATCATAGTTGAACCTCATATTACGGAAAGTACTTCCAAGAATATGGTGAATCCGCGTACGGGTGTCCGCGAGTATGTATTCAAGGTCGCTTTGGATGCTACTAAGCCGGAAATCAAGAATGCTATCGAGAAGCGCTTCAATGTGAAGGTCGATTCCGTTCGCACTCTGATTAACCGCGGCAAGATGAAACGTGTACGCACTGCTGTAGGCAAGAAATCCAATTGGAAGAAAGCTTACATCAAGTTGGTCTCGGGCAATAAGATTGCCGAGTTTGAAGGAGTATAACAATGGGTCTGAAAAGCTATAGACCTCTTACCCCGACTCTGCGTTATAAGCAGTTGAACGATAAGAAGGAACTCACTGCAGACAAGCCGTACAAGCCTCTTACCGTTGGTATCAAGCGCGGTTCCGGTCGCAGTACTCTTGGTGAAATCACATCCCGTCGTCGCGGCGGTGGACACAAAAAATCCTATCGTATCATTGATTTCAAGCGCAATCGTGCCGGAATTTCCTGCACTGTTGAAACAATTGAATATGATCCGAACCGTTCTGCCCGCATTGCCCTCGTCAAATATGTCGATGGCAAGCGTCAGTATATCATCGCTCCGCTCGATATCAAGGTCGGGGATGTCTTGAATTCCGGTGTCGGTGCTGAATATCGTATCGGCAACGCCCTTCCTCTTAAGGATATCCCGCTCAATACTTTCATCCACAATATTGAAGTGAAGCCGGGTAAGGGAGCTCAGATAGCACGCTCTGCGGGTGCAAATGCAGAACTCGTCGCTAAGGATGGAAAGCTCTGCCAGGTTCGCCTTCCGAGTGGTGAAATCCGTCGCATTCCCGAAGATTGCCTTGCTACAGTCGGCCAGGTTTCCAATATCGACCACATGAATGAAGTATCTGGCTCTGCCGGTCGTTCTCGTTGGCTCGGTATCCGCCCGTCTGTCCGTGGTGTTGCCATGAACCCTGTCGATCACCCGCTGGGCGGTGGTGAAGGTCGCACATCTGGTGGCCGTCATCCTTGCTCTCCGTGGGGCAAGAACTGCAAGGGTAAGAAAACTCGTAACAATAAGCGCACTGATCATTATATCGTGCGTCATCGTCAGAAGAGGGCCTAATCAATGTCGAGATCCCTTAAGAAAGGCGCATTCGTGGATTCCCACGTTTTGGTCAAGGCCAAGGCTATGGTCGGTTCCGACAAGAAACAGCCCATCAAGACTTGGTCCCGTCGTTCCACAATTATTCCGGATATGGTCGGTTTGACTTTTGCCGTGTACAATGGCAAACAGTTTATTCCGGTATATGTTTCCGAAAATATGGTTGGACACAAGCTTGGTGAATTCTCTCCTACACGTATCTTCCGTGGCCATCGCAAAGCCGAAGTGGCTTCGGGAGGAGCTAACTAATGAAAGCTACAGCTAATGTAAAGAACGTCCGTTATGGCGTTCGCAAACTCCGTCAAGTTGCGGATCTTATGCGTGGCAAGTCTGTGGACAAGGCTTTCGCGATGCTTTCCATTCTTCGCACAAAGAAGAAAGGCGCTGTCATCGTTGAAAGTGCTCTCAAGTCCGCTGTTGCCAACTTTAAGCAGAAGGCCCCGAGTGCTGTTACGCCGGAAGAGCTCAAGATCGTTACGATCATGGCTAATGGCGGCACAATTATGAAACGCATTCAGCCCCGTTCTCAGGGCCGTGCGTTCCGCATTCAGAAGCCGTTGTCCCATTTGACAATTGTCGTCGCTGACGACGCCGATAAGGAGTAAACTATGGGTCAGAAAACTCATCCGTATGGTCTGCGCCTCGGTATTATCGATGACTGGCAGTCTAAGTGGTATGCCGAAGACAAGTTTGCCGAGCTTCTCTATGAAGACATTGTTCTCCGTCGCTATCTGATGAAGCGTTTCGAACATGCTTCCCTTTCTAAGGTTGGCATTGAACGCACCGTCAAAAAAGTGAACATAAACCTTTTCACCGCCCGTCCGGGTGTTGTGATTGGCAAAAAGGGTGAAGAATTGGAACGCCTTAAAAGCGAACTCCAATATTTAACGGGCAAAGAAATCTATATTAGCGTCCATGAAATCAAACGTCCGGAAGCTGATGCTAAGCTCGTTGCCGAGAATATTGCCCGGCAATTGGAAAAGCGAGTTTCTTTCCGCCGTGCCATGAAGCGTTCTATTCAAAGTGCAATGCGCATGGGCATCGAAGGCATCAAAATTCAATGCGGTGGCCGTCTTGGCGGTGCTGAAATTGCCCGTGTTGAAAAGTATGCTGAAGGTCGCGTTCCTCTTCACACACTTCGTGCAGACATCGATTATGCGACTTCTACCGCTAAGACTGTTTACGGTGCTGTCGGTATTAAGGTCTGGATTATGCACGGGGAAAAGATTGGCAAGGACGTCTTGTCGTCTGAACCTAAGAGAGAGAAGTAATTATGCTGAGTCCTAAAAGATCTAAGTTTCGCAAAGAACAGAAGCGTCGCATGAAGGGACGTGCCACCAGCGGTGACACGATCGCTTTTGGCGAATTTGGTTTGCAGTCTCTCGAAAAGTGCTGGGTCACAGCGCGCCAGATTGAAGCCGCCCGTATTACGATGACTCGTAAGATCAAGCGCGGAGGTCATATTTGGATTCGCGTGTTCCCTAACAAGCCGGTGACCCGTCACCCTGCTGAAGCCCGTATGGGTAAGGGCAAGGGCAATGTGGAATTCTGGGCAGCAGTAGTCCTTCCAGGCCGCATTTTGTTTGAGATGGGCGGTGTCGAACGCACATTGGCTGTCGACGCTCTCCGTGATGCAGCACAGAAGTTGCCTATCAAAGTTAAAATCGTAGAGGCTTCGGAAATCTAATGAAAGCACGCGAACTGAAAGAATTGAGCAACGAACAGCTTCAGGAAAAGCTCTCTCAGCTTACTCTGGATTTGTTCAACAACCGGTTCTCTGCAAAAACCGGAAACAACGTAGAAAAGCCCGTTGCAATGCGCTCTATCCGCAAAGATATAGCTCGCATTAAGACCATCCTTACCGAAAGGGCCAAGGCGTGAGCCGGCAGGAGCAGATAATGGATAGAAACTCTCGCAAAATGAGACAGGGTATCGTTTCGTCCAGTGCTATGGACAAGACGATCACGGTTGTGGTGGAAAACCGCAAGCGTCACCCGATTTACAACAAGATCATGACGACCACCACGAAATTCAAGGCTCACGATGAAAAGAATGAAGCCGGAGAAGGCGATTTGGTGGAAATTATGGAAACCCGTCCCCTTTCCGCGACTAAGCGCTGGCGCTTGGTGCGTATTGTGGCTAAGAAGAAGTAATCCTTCTGGAGTAAGGCGAATATGATTCAAGAAGAAACAAGACTGGTCGTAGCCGATAATAGCGGTGCGAAAGAAGTCGCCTGCATCCGAGTTTTGGGTGGTTCTAACCGGCGCTATGCAAGCATCGGCGACCTCATTAAGGTAGCTGTAAAAGACGCTATCCCCCAGAGCAAGGTGAAGAAAGGCTCTGTTGCAGACGCTGTGGTTGTCCGCACCCGCAAGGAAATCGGCCGCAAAGATGGAACGCTTATCCGTTTCTCTGATAATGCCGTCGTGCTTGTCACGAAGGATGGCGAACCGCGTGGAACCCGTATTTTTGGACCCGTGGCCCGTGAGCTTCGCGATCGCAAATATACGAAGATCATCTCTCTCGCACCCGAGGTGCTCTAATGTCAAATATCAAAAAGAACGATAACGTAAAAGTTATCGCCGGTTCCCACAAGGGAAAAACCGGTGCCGTTGTCAGCGTTGATCCGAAGGCGGGTCGCGTTATTGTCGCTGGGGTGAATATTCACAAGCGTCATGAAAAGCCAAGCCGCACCAATCAAACCGGTGGAATCGTCGAGAAAGAACTTCCGATTGCAATTTCAAATGTGATGTTGCTTGAAGGCTCTACTCCCGTCCGTACTCGTCGCACTCGTGAAGCTGGTAAGAAGAGCGTTCGCGTGAGCGTCAAGACCGGCAAGGCTCTGTGAGGTCCCTACTATGAGCAAAATGAAGAAAGAAGTTTACGAAAAAACAGTGGCGCCGGCTCTCAAGAAGCAGTTCGGTTATAAGAACGTGATGCAGATTCCGCGCCTGCAGAAGATCGTCATCAATATGGGTGTCGGCGAAGCCGCATCCAACCGCAAAGTTCTCGACGAAGCTGTCGATACTCTTGCGGCTGTTAGCGGTCAGAAGCCCGTTGTAACGAAGGCTCGCAAGGCTATTTCCAATTTCAAGCTTCGCGAAGGCTTGGGAATTGGCGCCAAAGTGACCCTTCACGGCGAAAATATGTGGGATTTTCTCTATCGTTTTATTAATATTTCCTTGCCTCGTGTGCGTGACTTCCGTGGTCTTCCGCGCCGTGGATTCGATGGCAGCGGCAATTATACGCTCGGCATCAAGGAACAAACGATATTTGTGGAAATTGATATTGATAAAATTTCGCAGACTCTCGGTATGGACATTTCCTTTGTCACTTCCGCTAATACGGATGAAGAAGGACGTGCTCTGCTCGAAGGTCTCGGTCTCCCCTTCAGGAAGTAAGGTATACCATGGCTAGCAGAAGAATGATTGAAAAGTGCAAGCGCACCCCGAAGTACACAGTTCGTGGGTATCACCGCTGCAAGCGTTGCGGTAGGCCGCACGCCTTTATGCGTCGCTTCGGTTTGTGCCGTATTTGCTTCCGCGAAATGGCACTTGCCGGTGAAATTCCGGGCATCACCAAATCTTCCTGGTAAGGAGCATTCAAAATGGCAATGACAGATTCTATCGCCGATATGCTCACCCGCATCCGCAACGCCGTTTCGGCGAAAGCGCCCGTGGTGGACATTCCTGCCAGCAATCAAAAGCGTGAAATCGCTCGAGTGTTGCAGGAAAAAGGTTTTATTAAAAAGTTCGTAGTCGTTGAAGATGGCAAGCAAGGAATCTTGAAGATTCTTCTCCGCTATACCAACGGCGCCTCGGCTATCCAAGGTCTTCAGCGCGTTAGCCGCCCAGGTCTTCGTTCTTACAGCGATGTAACGAAGCTTCCGCGCATCCGCAATGGGCTTGGCTATGCTATTATCTCCACTTCCCAAGGGGTGATGACCGATAAAGAAGCTCGCCAGCAAAAGGTGGGCGGTGAAGTCATCGCAAAGGTCTGGTGAGGTAAAGATGTCTCGTATTGGAAAAGCTATTATTCATATCCCCGCCGGAGTCAAGGTGGCGGTCAAGGGCCAGAACATTCAAGTGGAAGGGCCTCTTGGCAAGCTTTCTACTCAGGTTCATGACCTGATTAAGATCAAGCAAGAGGGCGCGACGATTTCGTTTGAACGCCCTGATGATCTCAAGTTCTCTCGCGCTATTCATGGAACGACCCGCGCTCTCGTAGCGAATATGGTCGAAGGCGTTACCAAGGGTTTTGAAAAGAACTTGGAAATCGTCGGTGTCGGTTACCGCGTGGAACAGAAAGGCAAGGACCTAAACTTGGTTCTCGGCTTCTCTCACCCGGTGATCTTCAAAGCTCCGGAAGGTGTCACATTGAAGGCTGTCGATCCGCTAAAGGTCAATATCAAAGGTATTGACAAGCAGAAGGTCGGTCAAGCAGCTGCAGAAATCCGCAAGTACCGTCGTCCTGAACCTTATAAGGGCAAGGGCATCAAGTATGCGGGTGAAATCGTCCGGCGCAAGCAGGGCAAGAAGACAGGTAAATAAGGTAACGTTATGACTGCTATTGCAAAAAAAAGAGTCGAATCTAGAATTGCGCGTCATGAACGTGTCCGCAAGGCCGTTAACGGTACCCCCGAACGTCCGCGTCTTGCTGTCCGTCGCACGCTTTCTAATATGATCGCACAAATCATAGATGATGTTTCTCATAAGTCTTTAGTTCAGGTTGCGACTTCTTCGAAAGAATTTCAACAGAAGTTCGGCGAGCTTACAAAGACCGAACAGAGCAAGAAGCTCGGAAACCTCATTGCTGACGAAGCAAAAGCCAAGGGTATCACTACTGTGGTTTTTGATCGTGGCGGTTTTATTTATCATGGTCGCGTGAAGGCCCTCGCTGAGGGTGCTCGTGAAAGCGGACTCCAATTCTAAGAGGTGCACTTTGGAACACGAAAATCAAGTTTCTGAATTTGAAGACCGGGTTGTTCATATCAACCGTTGCGCCAAAGTGGTGAAGGGTGGCCGTCGCTTTTCCTTCAGCGCTCTGGTTGTTGTCGGTAACAAGAAGGGTAAGATCGGTATCGGTCTTGGAAAAGCTAAGGAAGTTTCCGAAGCTATTCGCAAGGGTACTGAATCTGCTCAGCGCAACCTCATCGAAGTTAACGTTCTCGACGGAACCATCCCGCATGATGTCGAAATCAAGTATGGCGCAACCCGCCTTCGCTTGATCCCGGCTGCTCCTGGTACTGGCGTTATCGCTGGTTCTGCTGCCCGTGCTGTGTTGGAACTCGCTGGTGTGCATAACATTTTGACCAAGATTTACGGTTCCTCTAATCCGAGCACCGTAGTCCAAGCTTGCGTTGAAGGTCTCACCACCCAGAAGAACAAAAATGAGTGCGCAGCTTTGCGCGGTCAGAACGCCTGAGGTCTAGAGATATGAAAAAAGTGCGTATTACCCAAATTAAGGGAATTGTCCGGGTTCTTCCGGAGCACAAAGTCAATTTGGCAGCTCTCGGCCTTCATGGGGTTGACAGCACCAACGAACTCACGTTGACTCCTGCTATTCAGGGGATCATCAATCGTGTCCGTCACATGGTCAAGGTCGAGGAGATCTAAGATGGAACTCAATAATATTAATCCTGGCAAAGCCGCTCTTACCAAGGGTCGTAAGCGCATTGGCCGTGGGCCTGGTTCTGGATGGGGCACGACCGCTGGTCGTGGTCAGAAAGGTGCCGGAGCTCGCAAGAGCGCCAAGGCTGGACGCGTTGCTTTTGAAGGCGGCCAGATGCCGATTCACCGTCGCATTCCGAAGCGTGGTTTCAAGTCTCATTTCGTTCATGACACTCAGATTGTGAACTTGAAGGCTTTGGCTGCTTCTAGTGTAGTTGATTTCGATGCTAAGGTCCTTGCTGATCAGGGACTTGTCCGCTCGGTTAAGAAGCCTATCAAGGTTCTTGGCTATGGAACAATTACCAAGGCGATTAGTCTCAAAGTTAACGCCATCAGCGAAAAAGCCAAGGCGGCTGTTTTGGCGGCTGGCGGCAAAGTCGAGATTGTTAAATAATGGAAGCTCTGAAGAAAGCTATTGACGGTTTCGTCAACGCCTTCAAGATGGAAGACCTGAGGAAAAAAATTCTCTTTACCTTGGGTATTCTTATTGTTTATCGAATCGGCTCTCACATCACCATTCCCGGTGTAGATGCTACTGTACTCGCCGAATACTTCCGCAACAGCAATAATATGTTCGGTTTGTATGACTCCTTTACGGGCGGTGCTTTTGCAAAGGCTACAGTCTTTGCTTTGGGCATTATGCCGTATATCAGTGCGAGCATCATCATCCAATTGATGGGATCTGTGATTCCCGCGATTCAAATGCTTCAAAAGGAAGGGCAGGAAGGTCGCGCCAAACTCAATCAGTACACGCGCTACTTTACGGTTCTCCTCGGCGTCCTTCAGGGCTGGGGTGTTGCTGTCTGGCTTTCCAGTTTGAAAGTTTCCACCGCTGCCGGTACGGGTATGTCGGTGCTGACGGACGGTTTTGAGTCCGGGCTCGGCAACATCGGATTCCGGTTACTTGCTACGCTTACCTTCACTGCGGGTACGATTTTCGTCATGTATCTTGGCGAAAGAATTACTGCGAAAGGTGTGGGTAATGGTATTTCCCTGATAATCTTTGCCGGTATTGTGGGCAGTTTCCCGAGAGCTTTCTCCCGCGAACTCGAAATGTTCACCGAAGGCATCCAGCCGCTAGCGATCGAGATCTTCATCTTGGCCGTCGTGGTTGTGATCATCGGTTTCATCGTGTTCGTAGAGCAGGCTATCCGCCGCATTCCGTTGCAGAGTCCGCGCCGTGTTGTCGGACGCAAGGTTATGGGTGGCCAAGCGAGCTATTTGCCGTTTAAGGTGAATACCGCCGGTGTCATTCCAGTGATCTTTGCTTCTTCCATCATGTTCGTGCCTGCAATTGTAGCCTCTTGGCTTCCGAATGTCGGGTGGGCGCAATCCTTTGCGGGCGCGTTCATTCCGGGGCACATTACCTACAGCGTTATTTTTGCGGCGCTGATTATTTTCTTCACTTATTTCTATACGGCTATCCAATACAATCCAAACGATATTGCGGATAACCTCAAGAAGTCGGGTGGTTTTATTCCTGGGATTCGTCCCGGAAAGAAAACCGCAGAGTATATTGATCACATTTTGACCCGCATATCGCTTCCAGGATCCATTTTCCTGGCTGTAATTAGCGTTGGTCCGCTTCATTTGAAAGAAGCTCTCAATATGTCTTTCTATATTGGCGGCACTTCGGTCTTGATTGTGGTCGGTGTGGCTTTGGATACGCTTCGTCAACTCGAAGCCCATCTCCATACCAATAATTACGAAGGTTTCCTGAAACACGGCCGTATTCGCGGCAGGATGGCGTCCTAGTGGCTAAAGAAGAAGGCATTCAAGTAGAAGGCGTTGTGCTGGAAGCTCTTCCCAACGCATTCTTCCGAGTTGGCCTTGAAAATGGTCACGAGATTCTCGCACACGTTTCAGGAAAGATGCGTCGGCATTTTATCCGTATTTTGCCGGACGACAAAGTCTTGGTCGAAATTTCTCCCTACGACCTCTCGCGGGGAAGAATAACCTACCGTTACAAGTAATAGGGACAAAGAAGGTCAGAACCAATGAAAATCAAAGCCTCCATCAAACCTAGATGTGAAAATTGCAAAATTGTCCGTCGCAAGGGCATTTTGCGGATCATCTGTTCTAAGAACCCCCGTCACAAGCAGAAGCAGGGTTAGGAGATTTTATGGCACGTATTGCTGGTGTCGATTTGCCGAAAAATAAGACTGTTGAGTACGGTCTCACGGCTATTTACGGAGTCGGTCTTTTTACCTCTCGCAAGATCTGCGCTCAATTGGGCATTGATCTTAACAAGAAGTGCGATGACTTGACTGAAGAAGAACAAGGCAAGATCCGTCATGTACTCGAAGACGGATATTCTGTGGAAGGCGAACTTCGCGCAGAAACTACCTTGAACATCAAGCGTCTTGAAGATATCGGATGCTATCGCGGTTCTCGCCATCTCAAAGGCCTCCCGGCCCGCGGACAGCGTACCCGTACCAACGCACGTACTCGCAAAGGTCCTAAGAAGACCGTTGCTAACAAGAAGAAGTAAGGAGACGGTCTGTGGCTGATGAAGAAGTAAAAGAAACCACAGCAGCAGCTGTTGAAGCTGCCCCTGCTGAGGAAAAAGTCAAAAAAGCTAAGAAGCGCGCAGATGTCCAAGGTATCGCTTGCATCAATGCGTCCTTCAACAATACGATTGTGTCTATTACCGATGCTCAGGGAAACGTTGTTGCGTGGGGTTCTCCTGGAAACGCTGGTTTCAAGGGCTCTCGCAAGAGCACTCCGTTTGCGGCTCAGCTTGCTGCAGAAACGGCGGCTCACAAGGCGTTAGACCTCGGCGTCCGCAAAGTCGATGTCCGTGTAAAGGGAGCCGGCGGTGGGCGTGAGTCTGCTGTCCGTGCAATCAAGAACGCGGGCATTGAAGTGCTGACGATTCGCGATGTGACGGGTGTTCCGCATAACGGATGCCGTCCTAAGAAGAAGAGAAGAATCTAATTCCAAAGGGGAAACGCCAATGATGTGGAAATCTCTCCAAATGCCGCGCAGTTTCCAGAAAGTGGAAACTGGCGAAGAAGGGCGCTACGCGAAATTTGTTGTAGAAGCTCTCGAACGCGGATGGGGCATTACCATCGGTAATGCTTTGCGCCGTACGCTCCTTTCCTCTTTACAGGGGGCGGCTCTCGTCTCTGTGAAGATCAGCGGAGTTGAGAAAGAATTTTCCTCGATTCCTGGGGTCAAGGAAGATGTTACGGACATTATTCTCAACCTCAAGAGTCTCCGGGTGAAACTGCTCTCTGACCATGACGAGACTCTCCGTCTTGATATGTCGGGTGACGGTGAAATCACTGCCGCGAACATCGAGGAAAATCCCAACGTGGTGATTCTTACCCCAGATGTCCATATCGCGACGCTTTCCGGAAATGCTTCCTTGAGCATGGAGATGAGGGTCTCCTCCGGCCGCGGTTACGTGGTTGCAGACGAACTTAAGAATCCTGATGCCCCGATCGGAGAAATCGCTATAGATGCGAACTTCAACCCGGTGTTGAAAGTTGCCATGCATGTGAGCGACACCCGCGTCGGCCAGCGCACGGACTTCAACCGTCTTGAATTGGAAATTACGACTGATGGATCCATTGATCCCGAAGACGCCCTTGCATACGCTGCAAAGCTCTTGGTGGACCACTTGGAAGCCTTTATCAATTTTGAAGGAGATCTCGAATCTCCTGAAGAAATGGTACAGGACGAAGAACGTCAGCGTATCGCCAATCTCCTCCGTATGCGTGTCGACGAGTTGGAATTGTCCGTCCGTTCAAGCAACTGTCTCCGTATGGCAAACATCCATACGATTGCGGAACTTGTGCGCAATAAGGAACAGGATATGTTGAAATACAAGAACTTCGGAAGGAAGTCCTTGGTTGAACTTAACGAGGTTTTGACGTCGATGGGTCTCAGCTTTGGGATGCCGGTCGATGATTACCTGAAGGATTAATGGAAAATGAGACACGGTGTAAAGAATAAAAAACTCGGTGTGAATGCCCAGCATAAGCGCGCCATTCTCCGTAGCCTCGCGACTTCCATTTTGGAAAAAGGCCTAGCTAAGGAACAGATCGATCGCGGTATCCGCACGACTCTCCTCAAGGCTCGCCTTGTCCGTGGAGTGGTGGATCGCTTGGTAACGTATGCAAAGAAGGGAGATCTTTCCGCTCGTCGTGAAGCAGCCCGCTTTGTTCGCGACCCAAAGACACTTCAAGGCCTTTTCGATGTGATCGGACCGCGTTACAAGTCCCGCAATGGCGGCTATACTCGCGTGCTGAAGCTCGGCCCGAACCGCGCTGGCGATGCTGCTGAAATGGCTCTCGTCTCCCTCGTCGAAGATGAAATTGCGGCTAAGGAAGCTCCTAAAGCAGAAGCTCCGGTTGCTGATTCCAAGCCGATCGATATGGTCGAAGGCGCTTCGAAAGACGCGAAGAAGTAATTTCTTGCTTTTTACAAAAACCCGGTCTTTGACGGCCGGGCTTTTTTGTATCTTCTAAAAATACTTATAGGATTTGATATGCTTTTTTTTAAGCGCTGTCTTTTTTTTGTGGGCTTTTTGCTTCCGGTATGGGCTTCAGCCGTAACCGATGCTAATCAACTTTCGACATATTTTAATCAGACAAACGTATTGCAACGGAATACGGAAACGATGCAGCCTTCGTATAGCGAAGGTACTGTCGATTCCTCCTATAAATTAGGACCGGGCGATTTTCTGGATATTATGCTGGAAGATAAGTATTTAGCAGTTCAAGTCTATCCTGATGGCAATATTACAATAGAAGAATGCGGTTCTGTGTATGTAGCCGGTAAGACATTGAGTGAAGCGAGAGGAGAAATTCTCAAAGTTGTTTCTAAGCGTTATAATCCTCAATATTGTTTTGTGCAACTAGCGCAATTAAAGCGGTTCATCGTAAGCGTTATGGGTGCTGTACCAACTGTTGGACAAATTTATGTGGCTCCTCAGACTCGCTTGAGTCTTTTATTGAGAAATGTGGGAAATATTCTTGCTTCAGGCAATAAGAATGATGTATTACTTATTCGCAAAGGCGACACGCTTCACATAGATTGTTCTAAAATTTTTGACAATGGCGATTTTAAAAATGATGTCCTGCTGGAGCAGGGGGATCAGATCTATGTTCCCTTTGCAGATATGACTCAATCTGTTTCTGTCCTTTTCCCGGGGTTCCGCGTTGCCGTTCCTTATGAAAAGGATAGGACCGTACAAGAATATTTTAAAATGGCCGGTGGAGACCGGTATCCGAATTTAGGATATCAATCTGTTTCTATCCGGGGAAAAGACAAAGGTTCTCACTCCATTCCAATTTCCGAAGCATCCAAGGAAACTGTTGCTGCCGGAGATGAAATAGAATATGCAGTCAAACCGCTTCTTGTTTATGTCGGCGGCGCTGTTGCTGGGGTCGGCAGAGTTGCTTACGACCCTTCCTGGCATGCATTGGATTATATTGCTGCAGCGGGTGTTACTACTATAACGGGTAGTTTTGATCAGGTAAAAGTCGTCCGCGGTGATAGAAAAACGATTACGGTCAATGCTACTGGAGATGCCATCTATCCGGGTGATTATATTGAAATACCTAAGAGCGGCTATGAGCGATTTAAAGATTTTACTTTGTTCATAGCGTCTCTTTTGACGGTTGTTTCCTCGGCTTTCATTATTTATGTCAACTACAAGTAATTTATGAACGAAAATCCTGGTTTGATCGAATCCTTCTTGCATATTTTGAACAATAATTTGAAGCATTTCAAATTATTTTGCTTCATTGTTTTGCTTCCGACGGTGTTTGCTTTTGTTTCGGTGATGTGGCTTATAAAGCCGACTTATTCAGCATCGGCCGTCGTAACTCCACCGGCATCTTCTTCTAATTTGAATTCCTTGAATGGCCTTTTAGGAAGCGGAGTGTCTTCTTATGTGTCTTTGCTCGGCTTGTCTTCTGGAGCGGATGATGCGGATGCTATTTGGACTATTTTTAATTCTTGGGAATTGCACGATATGGTTTTGTCGAAGTTTGATTTGGCAAAGCACTATAAGTTCAAAGGGCATTTCCATGCGGATCTGTTGAAGGAATTCCGACAATATTTTTCGATTGATTTCACGAAAGAAAATATGATTGAAATTTCTATTGAGGATGAAAATTATGAGCTAGCATCGGAGATGGTTTCTTTTATGCTTGCCCGAGCAGATTCTATGTATAATGTATTTAAAACGTCTCAGGCGAGGCAAGCCCGCGAATATTTTGAAAAGCGCATACAATTGTGCTTGGGGACTCTCGATTCTCTGGAACGAGCTTTTGTCGATTTTCAGGTGAAGAATAATTTCTATGACCCTTCTTTTCAAATGGAATCGACGATTAAATATTTGGGTGATTTACAGGCCGAACAAGAAGCCGTCAGCGTTGAAATGAACTATGAAAAGTTGAATCGGGGTGTTGATTCGAAGCGCTATGACGAACTCCGGAAGAGGCACTCTTCTTTGGAATCGTCTCTTTCGCAGACCTTGAATGGGAAACGACAATCTTTAGGTATTGTCGCATTAAAAAAGTCCCCCGGTTTAGGGGCTGAATACTTGCGCAAGGAAAGTGAAATTAAAGTCCAGGAAGCTTTGTACAAATTACTTCGCCAACAAAGCGAACAACTGCAATTAGAAGAAGCGAAACAATTGAAGAACCTTCACATACTGGAAGCTCCTTGGCCGAATGACAAAAAGATTTCTCCACGCCGCGGTGTAATACTGATGTTTACGGTTCTCGTGTTCTCTCTCATCGCTACCGTGATTTGCAATATGCTTGAATTTATGGCAGACGCTTCTAAGCGGGGAGCACCTGTTGCTCGCGAGTGGGCTAGTTTTGTGAAATTCTTTAGACGGAAAAAGGTCTGAGTTCCTGCAATGATTTCTTGGATTCTTGAATATCCGGAATCCGGAGTTCTTTTTTCGATTGCTCTTTTATGCATTGTCGTTTTTCTATGGAAACGCGGAGATTTTTTTAGCCCGGCTAATATTTATTGCTTTTCCCAAGCATTAATGCTCGGCGTAGCTTATTTGAAATTAAATCCTGCGATGACAGATTTTTCCTTGTTTACTTGGATGGTTTGGATAGGCGGGCTTTTATCTTTTTTGGGCGGGTGTTTTTTAATGAATTTAGTTTGGACTTCAAGAAATGGAAGCCCGATGGATTTTCCTTTGAAACTTCATTGCGAGTATGATTGGAATCGCCATTTTTTATTTTCTTTTGTTGCTTTTGGATATTTCCTGATAGGTGTTTTTTGTGTCATTTCCATTGTCGGCAATTTGATCTTGTTTACAGATTCTCCTGGATCGTGGATGGGTAAAAGCCCAAAAGTGGGTGCCTATGCCGTTTTTTTCTGTAGCAGTCCAATGGTTGTTTCTTTGTTTGGCGTTGCTTCTTTTAAATCGCTCAATCCTTCTCATCGGTATATTCGCTGGGTATCGCGATTTATGGCGATTTTTACAACGTGTCTCAGTTTTATGACATTTCCCAATCGCGGAACTACTTTTGTTTGTGCCGGTTCTCTTGTCGTCCTTTATAATTATCTCCACAAAAAACTTTCTTTCTCCCTTATACTTATTATTGCGGGAATCGGCCTTGCTGCTTTCATTTTAATTGCCGCGATAAAGAATCAATATGGAGAAGGTTCTGTTGCGGGGCAGATTGCGACGAGTTCCGTTATAGATCTTCCTTATAAATATGTGGCGAACAACTACTGGAATCTGGATTACGCTTTGAATAAGGATTCTGACGAACCGGAACATCCGACGACTTTTGGCGCGGACATTTTTTATGGTGTACTGTATTACACTCATTTACCGGAAGCCTTGCGCACAAGCTTTGGCTGGGATACTCCTTATAATGAAAGCGTTGAAAAAGTCAACGGATTGAATACGGTGAGTTATTTATGGGATGCTTATAAGGATTTCGGACTGCCTGGAGTATTCTTAGAACCGTTCTTTTTTGGTCTGTTGTTTACATTCATCTACCGGAGGCTTTCAGTGATGAAGACTCCGATGGGCGTACTTTTTCATACGATGTTTGTCTTCTGGATTTTGTTCTGGAGCTTTACGACGGGTTACAAACAACCTATGTATTGGGCCTGGATTTTATTCTTCTTGCTTATTCCTGCGCTGTGCTCAAAAAAAGCTACCAGCAGATGCGATCTTTGTGGAAAAAATAGCTCAAGAGAATTACAGTAATAACAATGTCGCCTGTTAGGGCAAATACTGGGATGAAGTTGTTGGACAAGTAAATACCTGCCAATGTACATGCGATGATGTTTGCCGCTCCGGCTGTGCTCACGATGATTGCGTAAGTCCAAGTGGCTTTGCCTTTGAGTAAAGAGGAAATGAGGGATGTCCTTGCTGCTTGAAATAGAAGGGAAAAA
>JALNVO010000030.1 GCA_023231365.1 Fibrobacteraceae bacterium
GCATTGCCAAAAGAAGCGCCCAGTGCCACTTCCGCTGCCACTTTTTCATTCGGAGACCATTGAGCATAACCGCCGAGTTCCGAAAAAGTTTCGAGAATTTCGCTGGAAGGAGTGCCAGGGTAGCCTGAAGCAAGCTGGACATTAGAATGTAAAAGAGCAAGCGCGATGGCTTCATTACCGGAAACGAGCATCCGGTGGTCTTTAGGATTGAATGCAAGCATGAATAAGTTCCTTTTTGAGCCCTAAAGATACTAAAGGAAAAATTTGGAATGGGAAGCGAGTTGATTTTTGGGACTTGAATTGTGTTCTTTTATGTAGAATTAAATTGTGCAAGTCTTAATCGGAAAACTGTTTATTAATTGTTTGCTCATTTAATTAATGCAACGAAACGGCTAATTATTTAGGGCTCGTTTAATAACAACGTAATAATGAACCTTCTCCAAATTTTTATTGAATAAAATTTTTGCCAAATGAGGTTTTTCCCGAAAAAAAAGTCTAGCTTTTGGGGCCAAGGAGAATATGGCAACTATGCTACTTGAAAAATATCTTCCTCGCGTTGACTATAAATCCTATCAAGATTTGTACGACAACTTCAAAATTCACATCCCCGAGAACTTCAACTTTGCGTATGACGTCGTTGATGAATACGCAGAGAATGAACCGAACCGGGAGGCACTTGTCTGGTGCGATGATAACAACGAAGAGCGCATCTTTACTTTTAAAGATCTCTCTATCGCGTCCAACCGCACAGCCAATTACCTCAAATCCCTGGGGGTAAAAAAAGGCGATCGGATCCAGTTGATCCTTCGCCGGCGCTATGAGTTCTGGTTCTTCCTCCTTGCGCTTCACCGGATCGGTGCTATTGCAGTACCGGCCACACACATGCTTTCAGCGTCCGATATTGAATACCGGGCCCACGCTGCGGGTATCAAGATGATCGTCACATTCGATTATCCCGAGATCCAAAGCCAAATTGAGAGCGTGCTTCCAAAATGTCCCACGATTGAAAAATTGGTAACGATCGGCCCTGCCCGTGAAGGTTGGGTGCGGTTCTATGATGAATATGAATCCGCGTCTCCAGAATTTCCGCGCCCGACGGGTGACGAAGGTTCGGTTAATTCCGATGTTATGGTGATTTATTTCACGAGCGGGACTTCCAGTGACCCGAAGATGGTAGCGCACAATTATACCTACCCTTTGGGACACATTGTTACTGCGAAATTTTGGCAAAATGTCGTTGATGGTGGTCGTCACCTGACCGTTGCAGAAACTGGCTGGGCAAAGGCTCTTTGGGGAAAAATCTACGGGCAATGGCTTGCAGGGAGCGCCGTATTCACATACGATATGCTCACGTTCATCCCGGGAAAGCTTCTCGAAAAAATTTCTCAATATAAAATAACGACATTCTGTGCTCCACCGACAGTGTATCGTTACCTTATACAACATGACTTCTCCAAATACGATTTATCCAATTTAAAGTATTGCTCCACTGCAGGAGAAGCCCTCAACGTTGACGTTTACAATAAATTTTTCCAAAAGACGGGTCTCCGCTTGCATGAAGGATATGGTCAAACGGAACTCACCCTCACTGCAGGAAATTTCGGATGGATGGAACCGCGTCCTGGTTCTATGGGTAAACCCGCTCCCGGTTATGATATCGATATTGTGCGTTCCGATGGGACCTCTTGCACTCCTGACGAAGTCGGCGAAATCGTTATCCGCATTGAAAAAGGGCGTCCTTTTGGAATGTTCTCCGGTTATTACGGAGATCCCAAGCTCACGGAGAAAGTCTTTGAAGGGGGTATTTACCACACGGGTGATACCGCTTGGAAAGACGGTGATGGCTATCTCTGGTTCATTGGGCGTACCGACGATCTCATCAAGAGTGCCGGTTATCGCATCAGCCCGTTTGAGGTAGAAGAAGTCCTTCAGCAACATCCCGCAGTGCTCGAATGCGCGGTTACCGGAGTCGATGATCCCGCCCGCAGCCAAGTAGTCAAGGCGACGATTGTCCTTTCCAAAGGATTTGATGCTTCTAAGCAGCTTGCCAAAGAAATACAACTCTTTGCCAAGCGCACTTCTGCTTCATACAAATGCCCGCGTATCATTGATTTCGTGAAAGAACTTCCCAAGACGATCAGCGGGAAAATCCGCCGGGTCGCTATTCGCGAAAAAGACAAGCAGGAACAACAGAAGCGGGATGCTGGCAAAGCACTTTGAGGATCTAATGCATAAACGAAGAGTCGTCATTACAGGAATGGGCGCCGTTTCTCCTATTGGGAAATGCGTGCCCGAAATGTGGAAAAGCGTTCAAGAAGGAAAATGCGGAATAGACAAGATCACTCTTTTCGACGCATCGACTTCATCCGTACAGATTGCCGCTGAAATCAAGGATTTCAAACCCGAAGAACATGGGATCGATCCCAAGGAGGCTCGCCGGATGGCCCGTTTTACGCAGTTTCTTTTAGCGGCTGCAAACGAAGCTATTGCCGATGCAAGACTTTCTAGGGAAGACCTCGGGCAAGAAACAACGGGAATTGTAACCGGAAACGGCCTTGGCGGAATGGACGTCATGGACTCTTCGTTTTCAAAGTTTGAGGAAAGCGGTAAAAAGCGGGTTTCTCCTCTTGCGATGCCGATGCTTATTCCCAATGAAGGAGCGGCAAACGTTTCCATCCAGCTCGGAATACAAGGCTGCGCGTGGACTATCTGTACGGCCTGCGCTTCGGGAACGGATGCCATTGGCAATGCGCTCGACCTTATCCGCTCTGGACGCCTGGATATCTGTTTAGCCGGCGGTTCCGAAAGTGCTATTACGGAATTTTCTATCAAGAGTTTTGCCGCGATGCATGCCCTTACCGCCAATTTTAACGATTGCCCGCAAAAAGCTTCCCGGCCATTCGACAAGGACAGATCCGGGTTCGTAATGGGTGAAGGCGGGGGAATCCTCGTCCTCGAATCGCTTGAACATGCGCTTGCCCGCAAAGCTAAAATCTATGGAGAACTCGCCGGGTATGGGGCTTCTGCGGACGCGTTCCATATCACTAGCCCGCGCGATGGGGGTGAAATTTGCGCAAAAGCTGTCAAAAATGCCCTGAAAGACGCAGAAACTTTGCCGACAGAAGTCGATTATTATAATGCACACGGTACATCGACCCATTTAAATGACTCCATTGAGACTCAGATGCTCAAAGTCGCTTTTGGTGAACACGCATACAAAATGAAAATTTCTTCAACAAAGGGCATGACCGGACATTGTGTTGGCGCGGCCGGTGCAATTGAAGCGATCATCAGCGTGCTTGCTATGAATAATTCCTATTTTCCTCCTACCATCAATTTGGACAACCCAGATGTCGATTGCGACTTGGACTACGTCCCGAAGATAGGTGTAGAAGGTAATATCAATTGCGTCGCGTCCGCCTCCTTAGGTTTCGGCGGGCACAACGGAGCGGTTATTATCAAAAAATTTAAGGAATAAACAAGGAACGAATAATGATTATAAAGCCTCTTATCAGACGCAACATTTGCATTAATGCTCACCCCGAGGGATGTGCCAAGGATGTGGAGCGCCAAATTAAGTACGTACAAGATAAGCGCAAAAAACGCGGTGCTCCGAAAGAAGCTCCAAAAACAGTTCTCGTTCTCGGTTGTTCCACTGGTTACGGCCTTGCAAGCCGTATCAGCGCTGCATTCGGCTTCAATGCAACGACTGTCGGCGTTTCCTTTGAAAAAGAAGGAACCGAAACCAAGAGCGGAACTCCTGGTTGGTATAATAATATGGCTTTTGACAAGGAAGCCAAAGCCGCCGGTATCAAGTCCATCACGTTCAACGGAGATGCGTTCTCGGATGCAATGCGCAAGCAAATCGCCGACACTGCAAAAGAACTCGGCGTCAAATTCGATCTTGTCATTTACAGTCTCGCGTCCGGCGTGCGCGTCGATCCAGATACTGGAGTCCTCTATCGTTCCGTCCTCAAGCCGCTCGGTGGCAAAGCCTTTTCTGGAAAGACTATTGAGATGACGACGAACAAGCTGGAGACCGTTTCTCTCGAACCGGCAAGCGCTGAAGAAACCGCGAGTACAGTTAAAGTAATGGGCGGGGAAGACTGGGAACGCTGGATCAAACAGCTTACCGATATGGATGTCCTTGCACAAGGCTGCAAAACCATTGCCTATTCCTACATCGGCCCGGAACTCTCCCACGCAATTTACCGCGATGGTACGATCGGTGCTGCAAAGAAACATTTGGAAAATACCGCAAACGAACTCAGCCCCTTCCTCAAGCAGAAACTCGGCGGAGATGCTTTTGTTTCTGAAAACAAAGGCCTTGTCACACGTTCCAGCGCCGTTATCCCGATCATTCCGCTCTATCTTTCCGTACTGTTCAAAGTAATGAAGAAAAATGGAACGCACGAAGGTTGCATCGAACAGATGGAACGCCTTTTCAACGAGCGTCTTTATACGGGAGCGGCCATTCCAGTTGATGCGAACCGCCTCATTCGCATTGACGACTGGGAAATGGATCCGAAGGTTCAAAGTGAAGTGATCCAGATTCTCGATTCCGTTACGGAAGAGAACTTGCCGCAAGTTGCAGATCTCAAGACCTTCCGCCATGATTTCCTCGCTACAAACGGCTTCGATGTCGAAGGCGTAGACTATTCTAAAGACGTAGCCCGCATGGACACAATCTGATCTCTTTTTTGAAAATAGAAAAGGACCGTTCAAAAGAGCGGTCCTTTTCATTTGTACAAATTCTAGCGGACAATGCTCAATGTGCGCACAAAGTTTTTCCCGTCGGCTTTGCCTTTTAAAAGCAGCAATCCCTGCGGAAGATTCAAAGGCAAATCTAGCAGATGCAATCCGGTGCTCAATTTTTCATTCTGTACCAAAGAACAAATCCGGTTCCCTGAGAGGTCAAATAAAGAAAGAGAAATGTTTTCAGCC
Source organism: Fibrobacteraceae bacterium (assembly GCA_023231365.1). Classification (GTDB taxonomy): domain Bacteria; phylum Fibrobacterota; class Fibrobacteria; order Fibrobacterales; family Fibrobacteraceae; genus Hallerella. Next base: position 4,945 of record JALNVO010000030.1, read on the forward strand.
GTATTCATTTGAATGAAAAGGGTTCTGTCTACCAAGGAAATTTTTGGAGATTTCTCAAGAGATGTTTTAGCAGGGATGGTTGTGGAGGCAGCGGTCAATTTGAGAATTGCCCAAAGAGGGTATCGGTTCGAAGCGCTATAAGCCGGATTCCCGACGTCTTCTACAGTCCATTTCGATTCGGGGCGATATAGGATGTGGTTGATTCCCTGCGAAGTGTCCATAATTTCACCGTTAGAGTCTTTCACAAAGACAAAACCCGCGTCCGTCAGCACTTTCATTGAACTTTCCGTTGACTTGGCATTAAAATCAGCCATAATCACTAGGGGATCATCTTCGCTCCCCACGCTATCAATCCAATCTACAATCTCTTTCAATTGAAGAGTTCTGTTAGAAGCGCTTGCGTTGTCCAAATGCGTAACCACTACGCGTACAGGCGTTCCCGCCATCGAAATTCCAATTTCCAGCGCAGCCCGCTTCTCAGAAGATGTCCCCGAACTCAGCGAAAGTCTGCGTATGCTCAGAGGATCCTCCACACTTAGAAAACCGATTCCATAAGAACCCGTGCTGCCATTATAATTGGTGATTGCTGCGGCGAACGTATAGTTCATCCCCGTCTGTTCTCCCAAATATTCGAGCACGTATGAGGAGTTGCGGCTATTGCAGCTATCCAATTTTTGAATGCCGTTTATATCCGGTTTTATCTCATTGATGACTGCGGCAATATCCCTATATGAGCCGGATCCGTGGCTTTCTGCATTGATATTATATGTCATAAACTTGACAGAATCTGGATATTCTGCCCAAGCGATGACTGCAAATAGAAAAAGCAAAAAACAAAATGCTAGGTTTTTCATTCTATCTCCTTGTCCCACCAAACCGCAAAGAGAAATTCTAATCGAGTTTCGTAAATTTTACAAGAAATTCAGACCTTTCCCTCACATAGTGAAGGTTTAAATTATTCAATGGGCTATATACAACGACCGGCGTTCCATCTCGAGAATTTGTACAATCCAGTGCTTCATATAGCATTTCATAAATATTGCCGGTCTTATTATTCCGAAATTTCATTGTACGCCTTTTGACAGCTTTCAAATAAGAAACTTATATTTTCAATGTTCAAAGGAGGATCGTCATGTACATAGATATCGGAAAAATTACAAAGTGGGATGCTTCATGCCATACCGGGACTATACACTCAGAGGCAACATCCAAAGATTATCTCATCCAAAAAAAGCTCTTTTGGAAGAGTTCCTCGTGAACCGATTCCGGGAGATATCGTTATTATTGATAAACTGGTTTCAAAGGGCTTTCCGCTACGAGTTGAAAAAGCAAGAATCCGAGGACTAGAAACAAAAGAATCTTCAGGTACTCTGTGGGCTTTTATCATTATTTTGATCGTTCTTCTTGCAGGAGGTTTTCTCGTATGGAAACTAGGCAAACCCTCTCTTGATAAATTGCCGATTGTAAGGACGACGACGCCAAAAACTTTAGAAGCTCCTAACCTTTTGCACGAAGGTGAAAAATAATTTATAGATTATATGCATATTTATATAGAGGTAAAAAAATGTCTATTTCTATTCTCAAAGCAAAATGGAATGAAGACCTAGAAGCTTTCGTTGCAAAGATTGACGGAAAAACGTTTGTCCTTGATCTTCCGAAATGCAAATGCGATGGTAAATGCGAATGTGGAAAATGCAAGGGAAAAGAAAAGAATAAGTTGTCTACAAAAGTAATGAAAAAAAATGCAGCAGCATTAAAAGTGCTCACTAATGTAAAGAGTGCGGAAAAGAAACGTAAGAGCAATCCTGTAAAAGACCTCATTGCAACGGGAGCCCCTTTTGAATCCGTATCCAAAAAATATCCGAAGCTTTCCCGCATTTCATATTATCAATACCGCAACCGTTTGGGCCTCACCAAGCACCGTAAATAAGAAAGAAAATTTTTGAAAATTATTCTGTGAAGATGAAACTCTTAAAAAGAGTTTGTTAATAATCTTGTCTTGCAGTAAAGCTTGCGGAAGCTTACAAAATCACCTAAGAAAAATGGCATAATCTATTTCACCATAGATGACTTTTTAGGTCCCTTCGACATTTGAGTGGGTAGCTCAACCATGGAAGACCGTCTCCGTAGAATTCAGTGCGGCCAAGAAGCGGCTGGACATCCTCATGGATTTTTCCCGGCTCGAAGTTCCCGCTGGGCGGCGACAGCAAGGATCCGGACACCTATCCGGCCTACGACCGCGTTGAGAAGGAATGGCGTCACCGGGACTTTTTTTCAGCATGAGTGCTACGTCAAAGGTCTGGACGCCCAGTAAAGCTTGGCGATGGTAGAGTCCAGTTTGTCACGCCTCCATGGGCGGGCAAGTGAGAAGGGCTCGGCCATGCCGTTCGAGGCATTGCCGCTTCACTTGCTGAAGTCAATGCCTGTCCGGCAAGTCGAGAGGCTTTGCGGAATAGGCGACGACAAACTGTGAAATCTCATCCGCCGCTATGGCGGCGATGCACGGGAGCATCTGGACATGTCATCATTGAAAACCCTGGGTGTGGACGAGACGAGCATCCGCAAAGGACATAACTAAGGCACGCTCTTCGTCGATACGGAGAAGTCGAAGACTCTTTTCGCCACGGAGGGGAAAGATCCCTCCACCTTTGCCGCCTTTGAAGCGGATCTGATCAATCATGGCGGTAAATCCGCTCAGGTATCCGCTGTTTCTATGGACGTGCCGCCGGCGTTCATCAGAGACGCGGGCCCTTGTTTGCCTGATGCTCAAAGAGTGTCCGATGAATTTCATATCGTCAATCTGTTCAATGCCTTCATGGACAAGGGGCGTAGGCAAGAGCAAATGGCGTCGGGCAGGAAAGATGGAACTCGGCAGGATGATCAAAGGACATTGGCCTAGCATAACGTCTTGGTTCCGCTTGAAAGTCAGCAACGCCATGCTCGAGGGGTTGAATTCACTCGTAAAGGCCACCCAGTCTAGGCAAGGGGTAGAGGTCCATACGGAATTATACGGCCATCATCTATTTGATTATGGGAAACTCGGCTTTTCCACTGTAAATCCTGTACTAGGTAAATGCTAGGCTCCCCACTTATCTTTCTCGAAGGAACCGATTTTTATTATTATATTTTTTATACTCTAGTTAAAATAAAAAGAGTATTCTAATAAAGGAATGCTCTAAACGGAGGTAATATGCAATCTTTTAAGGGCTTGTTTTGTGGCTTAGGAGTCGCGAGTCTTCTTTGTTCATGCGCAGGGATTAATGTAGAACACCCCGAAGTTGACCAAATAAAAACGGTGGCCATCGTCGGAGCGACAGCCAATGTGAAGTTTGGAGATATCGACGGTAAAGAAAAGAAAGAATCATCTGGAATGAAATTGCTGAGCGCAATGGTTAATTCCGCTCTCCCAGAAGCAACAGCGGAACAAGTTGCTATTGTTACTTATGGGGCTACAGCTTTAACCAATACATTTAATTCTTTAAATGGATGGAAAGCCGTACCAATCGATGTAGTCGTAGAAAATCAAGCTTATCAAGATTTATTCAAGCCTAAATCAGAGAATGCCGTTATCAACAAATTGGAAGGGCTCCAACAAATTCTCGGCAAGGCTTCTTGGGTTGTCCCGACAGGAATGTATCCGGTACCTTATGATGCGGTCGTTCCTCAATCCACAACTTATGTGAATGGAGAAAAGATCGAAGCAGAAACTCTTCGCCGTCTTGCAAGTCTTTGCCAAGCATTGAATGTTGATGCAGTTGCTGTAGTTCAATATTACTTTGCTTACGATCGAGGCCTTTTATCTGGGATGAACGGTACGGGATTATTCAGCAATGTCCGGGGATATTCTACACCTATGGTCGGTATGAACGTTGCTATGATCGACAAAAATGGGAAAGTAATACTCAGCACAGATCGAGGCTGGGGAAAATTCAAAGCAGACGATACAGTGCCAATGATGTACCATAATGAAGTCGATCTCAAAGACGGAAAAGGAAAATGCGTTGATGGATACAACAAGACAATTGACAAAGCTTTAGCTAGTTTCAAAGAAAAAGCCGCTCAAAAGCTTTCTGTAAAATAAAGAGGCACATATAAAAAACCCTCATTTCTGAGGGTTTTCAAAGAGCGGCGGACCGGGATCGAACCGGCAACCATTAGCTTGGAAGGCTAAAGCTCTACCATTGAGCTACCGCCGCGCGCCTTCAATTATACAAAAAAGCCCCTCTTTTCCAAAGGGTAAACTCAAGAAAAGTTGCACTTTTTCTTTTGTATTACTAAATTTGGGGCACTAAATAACCATTTTAATGAGGTAGTACAGCTTGTTTCCAACCCCCCGTTCTCGCCAAGTGCCGAACCGTCCTGCAGACGGAACACGGATCAACGAAGATATCCATATTTCGCCTATCCGTCTTGTAAAAGACGATGGCTCCCAGTTAGTCGTTGACACCAAAAAAGCGTTACAAATGGCAAAAGACGCCGGACTGGATTTGGTGGAAGTCTCCCCTACAGCCAAACCGCCCGTTTGCCGCATCTGCAATTACGGGAAATATAAATTCGAACAGCTCAAACGCAATAAGGCCGCCAAGGCAAAACAGCATGTGGTGAAGCTTAAAGAAATTAAGATGCATCCGAAAACAGCAGAGAACGACTACCTTTACCGGATCAAGCAAATCAAGGACTTCCTTGAAGATGGAATGAAAGTGCGTTTAATTATGCAGTTCCGTGGGCGCGAGATGGCGCACATGGACTACGGTCGTCGACTGATGGAAAGGGCCAAAGCGGACCTTGCCGAAGTAGGCGAATTGGAAACGGATTCGCGGATGGAAGGCAATACGTTGCTTTGTGTCTACGGTCCTCGTCGGGGAGGTCCCGCAAAGCCCTCTCCCGAAAAGCCCGCAACCGAGCCAAAGGCAGCAGGTGAGGCTTCACAACAAACCCAAGAGGTGAAAAATGCCTAAGATGAAAACCCACGGTGGTGCTAAGAAGCGCTTCCGCGTGACCGGCAGCGGTCACGTGAAGTTCAAACGCGCTGGACTTCGCCACATTCTTACTAAGATGAACACCAAGCGCAAACGCAATTTGCGCAAGGCTGGAACCATCAAAAAGTCCGATCAATATAGAGTCAAGCGTATGCTTGTCATCGCTTAATCAAGGAAGGAGTAAGAATGCCACGTTCAAAATCCAGAGTTCCTTCTCGCGCACGCCGCAAGAACATTCTCAAGGCTGCAAAGGGCTTTTATGGCCGCCGCAAGTCGAACCTTCGCCTTGCCATTGACGCCGTAGCTCACGCAGGTGTATATGCTTACGAACACCGCCGTGACAAGAAGGGCAGTTTCCGCTCATTGTGGATCACCCGTCTTAACGCAGCTGTCCGCGAGTATGACTTAAGCTACAGCCAGTTCATCCATTTGCTCGCCAAGGCAAACATCAACATCAACCGCAAGGTTCTGTCCGATCTCGCCGTGTCCGATCCTGAAGCATTTGCCGCAGTGGTCAAGCAGGTGAAGGCTCAAGCTTAATCTTTTTGATTGTTTTTAAAAGCTCCGCCCGCAAGGCCGGGGCCTTTTTTTTGCTCTACTAGGGAAATTTCCAAATCGGCGATATAAAAGCCATTTTCTTCTTTTGCCGTATAAACGTATGAACCCGGATAGCAAACGTCCAAACGGCGCTTTAAATTAGCGAGCCCGATTCCGCTTTTCGTCTGTGTGGAAGATGCGCGCGGAACGACCATATTTTTCACTTGGCAAGAAAGTTTTCCACCCTTTTCATGCACAGAAATTTCAATGGAACATGGCTGAATCGGATGCACGCCGTATTTTATTGCGTTTTCCACTAAAGGCATCATCAACAGGGGGGCAATTTTTATTGTCGGTTCTTCCAAAGAAAAGTCAAGCCTGCATTCGACGTTTGAGCCAAAGCGCAATCTTTCAAGAGCCAAATATTTTTCGAGCACTTCTATTTCGTTAGCAACTGGAACATCGACTTCTTTTGTCTCATATAAAATCTGTCGAAGAAGGGAAGATAGCTGGACCATTGATTTCTGTGCTTTTTTGACATCGATGTCCATCAAGGATGTTATGTTGTTCAAAGTATTAAACAAAAAATGTGGAGATAGCTGCTGTCTCAAAAATAACAAGTCCGATTGCAGAAGAACGTTTTCCCGCACGCGCATCCAATAGGCAAAGTGAGCCTGTATCGCCGCAATGCGGAGAATGATATTGAATACACTGATGACAAATGTCACCAAAAAGAAAAGAAGTATGATCAGAATGGCGCGGCCAACCGGATGACTCAAATTCTGTAAAAATAGAAAGTAATAGACGCTTCCTTCAGGGCGATCCATTATTACGCATAAGATAACATCACGCAATGTGATGAATAGGAGAGAAATAAATAAATTAATGGCGACGAAACTTTTTACCCTTCTGCGGAAAAATAATTTAGGAACGAGAATTACTTGGTTCAAGAAAAATGTGAGCAAGCATAAAAAGACAGGGATTAAGGGAGCGAACACATCCTTCCATAAAAAGATGGGATGCGTCCAGGATCCCATGATTGCTACAAAAGGAAGCATTAGCAGGAATAGCCAAAAAAGCAGCTTTGAAACATAATCCGGAATGGGCTTTTGAGCAATAGTAACCCACGGAGGAATTTCATTGATGTTTTCTTTTTCAAATTCCTTCAAGAATTTAAGGACGTCATTGGAATTGATTGACATCGTTCCTGAGGTTTCTTTCGCGTCTTTATTTTCCATTTCCGCTTAATATATCCGATTTTAAAGCCCCTATGACAAAAAACTGACAAAAAGCCGATAAAATACTACAAAAAGAAGATGAATCTTTTGCCGAGATAAGGGCTCCTTTTGACACACGGGTTTTTGCTAAAGATTAGATTTCTTTGTGTCACATAAGGTATGGCAACACAAAAGAGGTTAAGATGAATTCCATTTATTTCCAATACTTGAATGACATCGCCAAATATCCGTTGCTCACAAGAGAGCAAGAGAAAGTTTTAATTGAGCTCTCCGCTAAAGGTAATCGCCGCGCTACAGAGCTTCTTGTAAAATCCAATCTTAAGTTTGTAGTTAACATTGCCAATCTTTACAAAGGGCAAGGCCTCGAAATCAATGAACTCATCAATGAAGGCAATATGGGGTTAATTGAAGCCGCACGCCGGTTCGATCCTTCCCAAAAAATTAAGTTCATCAGCTACGCTGTGTGGTGGATCCGCCAGAACATTACTCGTGCCATTTCTGAAAAGGCTCGTCTTGTGCGCATCAGTGCCGAAAAGGAACTCGTGCTTCGCCGCTTTAATCGCGTTTCTTCCAAAATGCATCAGGTCGTCGGCGGTCAAATGACTATTGATCCGGAAAGTCTTGAAGGCGCAAGCCGGTATAAAGCTAAAGATATTGAAAAGATTCTGATGATGGGAACCCGTTCCACATCCCTTGACACTCCTGTCGGCGAAGATGGCGATACAACTCTTGGCGAATGTATCGCCTCAGGAGGAGAAACCACGGATGCGCTCGCTGAGAAGAATAATCAAGACAAATCTTTGGAGCTACTTCTCAATGATAATCTTACGGACCAAGAACACAAGGTTATCGGGCTTTATTACGGTCTAGATCTGGATGCAGATTTGAACCTCAAGGAAATTGGTAAAATGGTCGGTCTCTCTAAGGAACGCGTCCGCCAAGTGAAAGAAAAGGCCTTGGCAAAGCTTCGCGGAACAGAAATTGGCAGAGTTCTTGACGCAGCCTAAAAAGTTTTATTTTTTTTCTCTCCTCCTCCCTAAAACCCGGCTTAAACAGCCGGGTTTTTTCATTTTTCCATTTTTTTGCGTAGTTTGAAATTGTATTTTTCAAGCTATGAAAATGAAAAAGTCTTTTTTGCGTCCTTTCTTTTGCGCAATAGCCGTCACTGGCGTTGTTTGCGGAATTGCGTTTGCTTCCTCCTCCAAATCTGAAGAAAAAGCTCCGGGAGATTTCTACGAAGAGCTCTCCCGTCTTAATAAGGTTCTTTCCGAGGTTAATCTTAAATATGTCGATGATGTAGACCCTTCGGAGCTTTCCGAAGCCGCCATTCAAGGTATCCGCGGAATATTAGACCCGCACACTGCCGTATTCGGCCCCAAAGATTATGAAGACCTTAAGGTTTCTACTGAAGGTGAATTCGGCGGAGTCGGCATCACGATCAGCCTCCGCGACAACGTACTTACGGTGATATCTCCGTTGGCAGGAACGCCTGCTTTCAATTTGGGAATCCGCGCCGGAGACCGCATTTTGAAAATCGATGGAAAAGACACGCGTAACTTCACTCTTGATGAAGCCGTAAGCAAGCTCCGCGGAAAAGTGGGAACAGACGTGACCATTGGCATTGGCCGCGATGGAGTCGCCGATATCATGGATTTCACGATCACACGTGCAAAGATCGTCGTCCATGCAGTTCCCTACAGCGGTATGATCGGCAAAGATATCGGTTACATCAAGCTCGCTTCTTTTTCCCTTAAAACTAAAGATGAAGTTCAAGATGCGATACAGAAATTGCAGGCAAAAGGAATGAAAAAAATCATTCTGGATCTTCGCTACAACCCTGGCGGGCTTTTGAACCAAGCTGTTGAAATCGGTGAACTTTTCCTTAAAAAGGGCGACGTTATCGTCAGCACGCGCGGACGCACGCAACAGACAGAAAGCCGTGCCCGTCATGACGGCATTGTAAAAGAAGACGTTCCAATGGTTGTTCTTGTAAATCAAGGATCCGCAAGTGCTTCCGAAATAGTCGCGGGCGCCATTCAGGACTGGGACCGTGGGCTCATTATTGGGAAGACTTCGTTTGGTAAAGGATCCGTACAAACGATCTTCCCGCTGGATAATCAAGGGTACGCATTAAAGCTTACGACGGCATTCTACTACCTCCCCTTCGGCCGCTGTATCAACAAGCCAGAAAACGGAATCAAGGGGCTTAAGCTCCGTGAAACTGAGATGGAAAATAACGATGGAAGCGAAGAGTCCGCAGATTCGGCTAACGTCACCAAAGATACGGCACAAGTCGATACGTTTACAACTAATGCGGGCCGCAAAATGTTTGGCGGTGGAGGTATTACTCCGGACGTAGACATCGAGCTCGCTCCTATCCCTTGGGTGGTTCAAGTTCAAGAACGCATGGCAATGTATTTCAAATTTGCTATCAAAGTTCGGCCTTCACTTGAAGCCGCTGGCGCAAAGATCAATGGGGATTGGCAAGTCCCGGATTCCCTCTTCAATAAATTTAAGGTTTTCTGTCTTAAGGATACCAATTTCACTAAAGTCAAAAGTAATTCGATTGCTACACTGGATATTCTTGAAGGTGATCTCGTAAAAGAGCAAAATTTTATGGGTGATTCTTCCAAGGCCCTTTCTGACACTCTTTTAAGTTCAAAAGTAAATGAATTGAAGAAGGCTCTTGAATCAAAGAGAGATGCGCAATTTGACGAGAACAAGAAGTACATCATGGACGGAATCAAGCGCGAACTTTTGACTGCTGTTGCTGGTGATTCTGCAAGCATCGCTTTCACCCTTACTAACGATTTGCAGGTGGAAGAAGCTGTCAAATATCTTTCTGATATGAGTCTCTATAAGAAAGCTATCAGCGCTCCTGCGAAAGCAGATAAAGCGCCGAAAAAGAAGTTTAAGAAAAAATAGCTTTAATACAAATTAATGAAAAAGTTACTGGATACTGCTGCGATTAGCTTCGGACATTATGTCCGGAAGTTTTTCGAAGTAATCAGGAATTATTCTCTTTTTATGTGGGAACTTTGCAAGAACATTCCCGGGGCATTCCGCAATTTTCACACGACCGTTGAACAGATGTACTTAATGGGCGTAACGAGCATTCCCGTCGTTTGTGCGGCAAGTATTGCCACGGGTGCCATAATGGCATGGCAGCTTGCGTATCAATTTGGCGATATGATCCCGCTCGTATTCGTCGGTATGGCAGTGGGGAAGTCCGTAATGGTTGAGCTCTGCCCTATTCTCACAGCCATGGTTCTCGCCGGTCGGGTTGGTGCATCTATGTGCTCCGAGCTAGGAACGATGGCCGTAACGGAACAATTAGATGCATACAAAGTATTAGGACTCAATCCTTATAAATTTTTACTTGCCCCGCGCCTCATCGCAACTGTGGTAATGCTCCCGATACTCACTGTCATCAGCATTTTTGTCGGCATTTTGGGGGGGTACGTAACTGCGCATCTCTATAAAGAAGTCACATTCCACGTTTTCTTTTATGGCGTGCGGATGTTTTACCAAGATTGGGATTTCTTTGTGGGCCTCATCAAAGCGGCTCTTTATGGTTACTTTATCGCAAGTTATGCTTGTTTCTTTGGCTATACGACGCATAGCGGTGCCGAGGGCGTTGGCAAAAATACTAAAGCAACAGTTGTCGCTGGTATGACAAGCATTCTTATCGGCGGATTTGTCCTCTCCAAACTCCTGCTGGTTTAAAAATGAGCAGCAGAAAAGAGCCCTTGGCGCCTCGCCTCACCAATGCAGGACTTTTACTTGAAAAGTGGCTGGAAAACAGCCCGTTATGCTCTAAAAACGACTTTTTCACGCTTACGAATAACTTCGAAAAAATATTCGGAGAACGCCTTTCCAAATATATGAAAATCGTGGATTTGAACGATTCTGTTTTAACAGTAAAAGCGCTTAATTTCGTGTGGAAAAACGAGTTGGAATACCAGAAAAAAGCTATTATTGACAGGTGCAACGAAGCTCTAGGCGCACCTCGCGTAAAAGCGCTCCGTTTTATTTAATCTGTTTTGAAATTTGAGGTTGTATGGCCGAAGAATATAGTGGTTCAAGCATAACCGTTCTTGAAGGACTTGAAGCCGTCCGAGTGCGTCCCGCGATGTATATCGGCTCGACCGATACCGTGGGTTTACATCAGCTTGTATGGGAAGTGGTGGATAATTCTGTTGATGAGGCTCTTGCCGGTTCTTGCACCCATATTGAAGTTTATATTTTACCCGGAAATGGAATCAAGGTTGTGGACAATGGCCGTGGAATTCCCACGGATATTCACCCGAAAGAACATGTAGGCACAATTCAAGTTGTAATGACCAAACTCCACGCAGGTGGAAAATTTGACAGCAATTCCTACAAGGTCTCCGCAGGCCTTCACGGTGTAGGCGTAAGCTGTGTCAATGCTCTTTCTAATAAGCTCATCGTATCCGTGCGCCGCAATGGACGCATTGTGCAGCAGGAATTTGCCAAAGGCATTCCTGTTGCTCCGCAGAAGGATATCGGCGAATCGGACGGAACGACAGGCACTACTGTGGAATATTATCCAGACGATACGATTTTCACAGAAACCGTCTATAACTACGACACGCTTGCTGAACGTTTCCGTGAGCTTGCTTTCTTGATGAACGGGCTCCGCATTTCTCTTACCGATCTCCGTGACCCGGAACACGAAAAGAAGGATTCTTTCTATTTTCCGGGTGGCGTGTCTGCATTTGTCCGCTATGTGGATGAGCATCGCAAGCCCCTTTTCGAAACCCCGATTCATATTGAAACTACTGCAGGTGAGTATCCTCTTGAGATTGCTATGTGGTACAACGATGGCTATCAAGAGAATTTTTTCAGTTTTGTCAACAACGTAAATACGCATGATGGCGGAACACATGTTACCGGATTCAAGACTGCAATGACCCGTATCATTACCAAGTATGCCCAGCAAATTCTCCCCAAGGGCAAAAAGGAAACGCCAATTTCACCAGATGATATCCGCGAAGGTCTTACGGCTGTCATATCTATCAAAATATCCCAGCCACAGTTTGAAGGCCAGACAAAGCGCCGCCTCGGCAACTCCGAAGTCGCTGGTTTAGTCAACACGGCTTTTGGCAATAAACTGGATGAGTTCTTTAGCGAGAACCCGGCGA
>JALNVO010000031.1 GCA_023231365.1 Fibrobacteraceae bacterium
AGGGAACGTCAGGATTCGAAGAGCCGGACTCTGGGCCGGCCCCGAAGGGGTGAGGATGGAACAACGTGACACCGCAACAATTTTCTGGTAGCGAACGCGTTCGCTATCATGGCCTGAGGCGCCGAAGCGGATGCCGAAGGCATCAATACAGAGAGTATGTACGCTTCGCGTTACCCCTGCGGTTCGGTCATACAACCAAGCAAGCTTGTCTTTGCTCCTCTCGATTTGCATGCGGTTCACTTAACCAAAGCAGTTTTTAGAGGTACCCTTATGTTAAAATATAATTTCGCATTGCGGATACTATGCAAGCTGTCAATTCTACAAAAGCCCCCGTTGCCGAGGGCGTTTTTTTGTTTTAAATAAATTAATGAGAACCGAGCTGTTGTTTGAGCAATGCGCGGCGCTTGCGTTCCTTTGGAGTTAAGTTCGCATCATTGTCATCCGATGTATTATACGCGGAAGATGATGAATAAGAAGTCGTCGTTACTTGAGAAGCGCCTTGAGCCGCTAAACGGCGACGTTCCTTGAGAGTCAATCCATCATTCGAAGATGGTTTTGCAGGTGAAACGGGAGCTGTTTTTACAGCAGCCTTAGAAGTCGTCGATGTAGTTGCTGTATTAGAAGAACCATTTCGGGCTGCATTAGCGGCATTCATCTTCTTATCAGCCTTTACCTTTTTGGTAGCAAGCAATTGGGCCTTGGAAAGGGGGGTTGCCGATGCAGAAGTAATCGCCTGCTGATATTCAGGCACATTCCACACAGATCCCGGTTGTCCAAAAGCATTTTGAGCATCGCTCAAAGAAGACTGAGCCCAAGAATCAGAAGCGATCGGAGGAAGGAGCGAGACCTTCAAATTCTTGATGACGGACGGAAATTCATCATCGCCATCCGAATAAAAGATCATCATATCAAAAATGCCCGCCTGATATTCTTCACCATCCGATCCCCCTATCGGAGAAGGAACATAAGCAACTTCAACATAGACTTCATCGTTATCGATGCCGTCGAACAAGAGTTCTGGATCACCTTGAGGAACCTTCACGTCGCCTTCGCAAACAAAAGCCCATGGCGCAAAAGTTACCCTAAAGATGAAGTGATGAAAACCGCCTTTTGCTTCCCTCAGCTGGAGAAAGTCTGGAGCAAACGCCTGAAATTCAGGCTTGAGGCCTGCAAAGGAAAGTACAGCTCCAAATAGAACGGACAAAACTGCAAGCTTTTTCATCATAACGGAAACTCCTGATAAAAGAATTAAGCCTTGTCAAAAAACAGCGACTTTGCGGCATCGAACATGGCATCCTTTTCGCCTTCATCGCGGCACTCTGTATAAATACGCACCTTCGGCTCCGTGCCCGACGGACGGATAAGCATCCAAGAGTCGTCTTGGAAAATAATTTTTACACCGTCCAAAGTCAAGAGCTCCCGGACAACTTTCTCCGTTTTACCAATCATAACCTTGGTTCCCGGCTGTGCCTTGCCCGCTACGGCATTAACTTGAGCAACAAGCGGAGCGCCAACGAGTGACTTATCGACTTCAAAAGCGGAACGGGTCGGGAAGAACTTACCGTATTCGCGGTAGAGATCATCGAGATATTCACCCAAATTTTTCCCGGTAACAGCCATAATTTCAAGCGCAAGAAGAAGACCAAACTGAGCGTCTTTTTCAAGCGTATTGTTGAGGCCGGAAATACCGTCGGACTCTTCAAATGCTATCAGCGCCTTCGGATTTGCCTTCCGGGAAAGCCACGGGCGGAAATTTTTGAAGCCGACCGGAGTTTCCATCACTGGCACGCCGAGCTTTGCAGCAATGACGTTCACAAAATTGGATGTCGCGACGGACTTGGCAATAACCCCCTGTTCCTTGCGCCACGTAACCATATAATGGGACGCAATTGCACCAAAGCGGTTCATATCTATCTCGCGGGTTCCGTCATAAAAACGGATGCGGTCTCCGTCCGGGTCAAAAATACAACCCAGGCGATACCAGCTCTTGCTCTGGTCGAGCACGCGGCGCACACCTTCCAAATTTTTGGAGCTCGGTTCAGGAGCTATTCCGCCAAAAAGCGGATCCGCTTCCGTACGGAGGGAAAGCAGGCATTCCGGATTGCCGAGAATAGCTGCTGGACGCCCACGCGTAGCTCCATGGACGTGGTCGCACACAAGCGTCAGGCGGCCTTCATCGAGAAGCTTCTGGATACGGGTAAACTTAATCGATCCCTGCTTGTGGAGAAATTCCTTATAAATTTGGACAGAATCTATCTCCTTCCATTCAACAGAAGTAAGCGGTTCAAACTTGAAACCGTTCATCATTTCATTGGAAAGACGGGTAATGACGCTTGTGATTTCGGAACCCGCAGGACCGCCGTCCGCCGGGTTGAACTTGATGCCCGCATAATTTGACGGATTGTGGCTAGGGGTCATATTGATGGAGCACGCGGCCTTGAGCATTTCAATTGCCGCAGAAAATTCCGGAGTGGCCATTTCGCCGCCGTAATAGATCTTGGTGACACCGGCCTTGATGAATTGCAATGCAACTGCGCGGCAGAATTCATCGCCTAAAAGGCGGTTGTCATGTCCGATCACTACGCCGCGGGTTTTGAGTTCTTCAAAACTTGCCACACCAAGAGATTCAAACAGTTCCGGGGAAGCTTCCTTATACATGCGCACAATCGCCGCACCGATGACTTCCAAATTGCGAAGCGTAAATTCAGACCCGATCTCGCCGCGGAAACCCGAAGTACCAAAGCTCACCTTGCAGGAGGCTTCAGAAGTCAGCGCCGCTTTTTTTACCTCTTCTACAAGAGACATATCCGCCGCCGGTTTGAAATCAGGGGATTGAATTTTTTTCCAAATTTGTGAAACAGTTTCCATCGGTGATCCTCTTGTGTGAAAATTTACGCCGCATAATTTAAAAATTTTCAATTTAAAAGACAAAAAACAGGTCTATAAAAGAGCCTATTTAAGGTAGAGAAATGATTTTTTTTGCTTACCCCCGAGCAAACCGAAACAGACAAGACAAAATACTTTCAAATGATCCCTGTTCAGAATTCCACATCCAACAATCTTCCGGCATTCACCTTTGCAAGAAACATCTACCGACACAGATTAAATAGAGGCAGCCAACATAGTCGTTACGAAGGTCAAGGATCGGAAGAAGGCCCCGAACAGGCATTCCATCAATGGCTCCTGCACTAGAAACTTCACCTTGATGCTTTTAATAATCCAGATGTTCCCAGAAGCACGTTCGAGTACCGCAGCTATCCGGTTATAACATCAAACACCATAATGGGCTCCTGTAAAAACAGCACTGGCGGAGTGAACAGCATGTAAATCAAGCCCGGCAAGGACAACCCCCTACTTTGACTTTGTTAAGGCTCCGCAAGAGGACTTTAGCCTGCAAGATAAAAAGGTCCAATAATTCGCGAGCTTCTATCCTCCCTTGCTGTACACGGCAATCCATGCCGGACTCCTATCAGCTCCGGGTTTCCTGAGAAATTCAGCACCATGGTTCTTCATTTCCAAGCTGCGATTTTCTATCTTTGAAGCATGATTAAAATTAAGATTGAATCTCATGCTTCCGATAAAGCAAATGTTCACGCATTGTTTTTTGTCAAAAAATCCGTCCAATTCTCATCGGTCCTTTCGCCAGAAGGCGAAGAACAGGTAGAGAATGTCCTCACCGAAATTGAAAAAGGTATTTCCGACGATCTCGACATTATGGTAATCGATGGTCACGCTACTATTTTTGTAAACGCAGCCAAGGAACGCGGAATTTCCTCGCTGGATCATCTGCGTATGGCAGGCTACCGCTTAGGTCTCCGCGTTCAAAAGAAGCAATTCAAAATGGTAAAGCTTCTACTCGCCGATGCCGCAGACGAACAATTCAAAGCGATCCTCCACGGTCTCTATTACAGCGATTATTCTTTTGAAAAGTACAAATCCAAGCCAAAGAAAACTGTAGAGCCTATCTACGAAATCGAAGCGCAGGACCGTGCTAAAGATTTTGAAAAAATCGCCCACGAAGTCGCCATAGAACAAGAATGTTTGGGACTTTGCAAAGACCTAATCAATACGCCGGGTTCCGATCTCACACCGGAAGAATTTATACACGTCGCTATCCGCGAATCGCACAGAGCGCCAGATGTGTCGATCAAGATCCGCAACGACAAGCAGCTCGCACGGGAAGGATTCAACGGGCTCTTGACTGTCGGCAAAGGCAGCCGTTATTCTCCTTACTTGGTCACACTTTCCTACACACCGAAACACGCCGCCAAGGACAAGCATTTAGCAATAGTCGGAAAGGGGCTCACTTTTGATACCGGTGGAATTTCGCTCAAGCCTGCAAAAGGAATGAACGAGATGCAAAGCGATATGTCCGGAGCCGCTGCAGCACTTGCAGCAATTTGCGCCGCTGCAAGACTCAAACTTCCCATCCGGATTACCGCAATTCTCTGCCTCGCCGAAAACAGAATCGGCTCTAAAGCCGTGCTCCCTGGCGATATTTTCAAAGCAAAGAACGGAAAGACCGTGATGGTGGACAATACCGATGCAGAAGGCCGTCTAGTTCTTTCTGACGGACTTGCCGAAGCAGGGCTCGTGAACGCGACGCACATCATTGATTTAGCAACTCTCACAGGAGCAATGGTCCGCGCCCTCGGATATGCAATCACCGGATTCTTCGCAAACGACGACCAACTCGCGAAAGACATTATCATCGCCGGAAACGCATCTTCTGAAAAATTCTGGCCAATGCCGCTCGAAGACGAATACGCCGACGAGCTCAAGGATAAATTTGCCGACCTCACCAATTGCGGAAAAAGCTCTGGAGCAATTCTCGCCGCTCTCTTCCTCCGCGAATTTATCCCCAACGGCGTTAAATGGGCGCACTGGGATATTGCGGGTACGGCTTACGTTACAAAACCTTGGAAATACACTGCCTACGGAGCTACCGGAATCGGCGTGCAGACGCTTATTGAACTCGCCCGTAAACTCGGAGGGGAAGAACCTTGAAAAACATAGACACCATTGCCGTCCTCGACTTTGGCGGGCAATATGCCCATCTTATCGCAAATCGCGTGAGGCGCTTGGGCGTTTTCACAGAAATTCATTCCCCCACAGACAGCAAGGAAAGCTTTGTCGGCGTAAAAGGAATCATTTACAGCGGCGGCCCAGCCAGCGTTTATGCCAAAGACGCGCCGGAGTACAATCCGGAAATTCTTTCAATTCCAGTCCCTAAACTCGGCATCTGCTACGGGCACCAGCTTCTAGCCACTCAACTCGGTGGCGCGGTACAACCGGGCAAAGTCAAGGAATACGGCATCGCCGACCTCAAAATTATCGATTTCTCCGACCCGATTTTCGCCGGAGTCCCCGAAAATTCGCCCATGTGGATGAGCCACGGAGATAGCGTTTCCAACCTCCCTGAAGGCTACAAGATCATCGCAAGTACGGCCGATTGCAAGATCGCCGCAGTCGCCTGCAAGGAAAAGAAAATTTACGGTTTCCAGTTCCACCCGGAAGTCACACACAGCAAATTCGGAATGAAGATCCTCGAGAACTTCGTCAATTTCTGCGGATGCGAGAAATCCTGGAATATGAAGAGTTACCTGCCGCTGATCACAAACCGGATAAAAGAACAAGTAAAAGACAAAAAGGTCTTTTTGCTCGTCTCCGGCGGTGTGGACAGTACAGTAGCATTTGTTCTATTGAATAAAGTTCTCGGCAGTGAAAATGTACTCGGCCTTCACATCGACAATGGAATGATGCGCCTTGGGGAATCCACCAAAGTAATGCATTTTCTCGAAAAAGAAGGCATGAAGAATCTGCACATAGTAGATGCCTCAAACGACTTTCTGAGGGCGCTCGAAGGAGTGACTATGCCCGAAGAAAAACGCCATATCATCGGGCGCACGTTCCTTGAAGTAAAGGATCGCGAAATGAAAGCCCTGAACCTGAACCCCGATGAATGGATGCTCGCGCAGGGAACTATTTACCCCGATACAATTGAAAGCGGCGGAACCAAGAACGCAGATAAAATAAAAACGCACCATAACCGCGTGAGTGAAATTCTCGACCTTCTCGCACAGGGAAAACTCGTAGAACCGCTTGCCGATCTCTACAAAGACGAAGTGCGCATGCTCGGCGAAGAATTGAACATTCCGCACTCGCTCGTATGGCGTCACCCATTCCCGGGTCCGGGTCTCGGTGTGCGTTTGCTCCTCTCTGACGGAAAAGAGGAAATGCACAAAGACAGCGATGTAGAAGGTCTTGCAGATTACGTTAAAAAGAACGCCATTGAAGGAGAAATTCTCCCTGTAAAAAGCGTTGGTGTACAAGGCGACGGGCGTACATACGCCCAACCGTATCTTTTGAAGAATGAAAATTTGTCCTGGAAGGACTGCGAACGCGTTGCAACGGAAATTGTCAACCGATTCAAGTCAGTGAACCGCGTCGTTTGGCAAGTCGGAGCCGTTGAAGGCAAACCGGAAGCAGTTTCGCAATTTGCAACAAAAGAAAATTTTGACACACTCCGCATTTTCGACAACATAGCGACTGAATTTCTCAAAGAACAGAATTTATACGAAACCATTTGGCAAATGCCCGTAGTGATGCTCCCGCTCCGCATACAAAACAAGCCCTGCATTGTGATGCGCCCGGTGAACAGTTCCGAAGCGATGACTGCGAACTTTGCCGAAATCGACAAGATTCCGCTTCACGATCTGTGGCTTCGCTTCAAAAAGGCAGGAGCAGGCGCACTGTGGTACGATACCACGCACAAACCCCCAGGAACGATCGAGTGGGAATGAATTGACGTGTTGAATCCTACTTGAAGCCTTCAATCCGGAAGGTTGAATTTTCATTATAAATTCTCTACCGTTCACGTAGAGTTAAAAACGACAAGACCACTGAATCGTCGGCTTCATATAGTCTGTGAGCCTTTATCGCTTTGGCTGCGGATGAGTTCACAAAAAGGGTTCTTTTGAAAAGACATGCGGAGCGCAGGCCGCAATAATAAATTAATGTTCTCCGCAAATAAGAATTTCATATAAAAAAAGTACAGATAACTGGAAAAAAGCATAGGCGTTTTCTTTTGTACACACAAAACAACAATTAGTGATACCCACCCAATTCGCAAAAAAGGTATATCCATATCAGATTCATCAAAGGAAAATCTATGAAACACCCCTTTACAAAAGTTTTTTCGGTCTGTGGCATCATTTCCCTTTTAGGAATCATTTCCTGCGGGGATGATTCCTCTTCCACAAAAACACTTGAAGACTCTTCTTCCAGTGTATTAGAAGCATTCTCTTCCTCTGGAGCTACCGGAGACAGTCTAAGTTCTTCAAGTACCGAAGCGAGTTCTTCGAGCATTGCCGAAATTTCTTCTTCCGGCAAAGGAGCACTAATTGACAACTTTGAAGATGGCGACAACGAAAGCCTTATCGGCACTTATTGGTATGCTTATAACGACAGTAAAAATGGCGGAGCTTCTACCTATACAACACCGCTTGATACTGCAGGCCAAATTGCAACTACCGCAGCCGGATATAATTCCACAAAGGCTTTCTCCATCAATTACAAATTGAATAAGGGCACTTACGAATATGATCCTTACATTGGCTGGGGTGTTACCGTTGATCTTGAAAACACAGGGCGATTCGGCGGGATCACTTATTATTACATCGGTGGCGCGCATACCATACAAATCGAAACATCAGATGTAGAAGATTATGATAATTATCTAAAATCCATACCCGCAGCGCGTACTTGGACAAAAGCCACTATCCGCTTTCAAGACCTTGCCCAAAGCGGCTGGGGAAAAGCGGTCGCGTTCAATGCCGCGCACATCACAGCAATTAGCTTCCAAGCAAAGGGCGACGGTAAAACGGATTCCCTCATTTTAGACAATCTCTACCTAATGGATTCTTCTGAAGTCGAAAAAGACCCGATTGTCAACGATTTAACTATCAACGACCCAGTGATTCCAAGCGTCACCATCGGCGACATCACTATTTCAAACCCGCTTCAAGCGAAGGCAATGAAGTACCTGAACAAAGGCATCAACTTTACAAACTGGCTCGAAAATGCCGACGGAAAGTTTGACGGATTCACTTATGGCGAAACGGACATCAAGCTTTTCAGCGACAACGGAATCAAAGCTCTCCGCCTCCCCATCGACTTGGATCTCTACGCAGACAACCGCGATGCATTTGTCGCAGACACGACAGGAGCAACAGCACTTGACATCGACACGACAACGCTCTTCACCGTTCTCGACTCCTTTGCAGTCTGGACAGAGCGGCATGGGCTCTCCTTTACCATCGATTACCACGAATACGATGGAAGCTACAACAAGACTTCTTCGGCAGACACCCGCTACCAAGCAATGATGGCTATTATGTGGAAAACGGTCGCCGCACATTTTGCAAGCAACCCCCGTGAAGATCTTTTCTTTGAACTCTTGAATGAACCAGGCATCGCCAACGGAAATATAGCGCAGGCGAATTGGACTATAACAGCACAAGGGATGATCGATTCCATCCGCACCGTCGACAACATTCACACGATACTTTTCGGCGATGTAGAATGGTATGACATCAGCTATCTCAAGAAGCGCACACCGTTCACCGATGACAATATCATCTACGTCTTCCATAGTTATGATCCGTTCGTGTTCACGCACCAAAGCGCAAGCTGGACCGAAGCCGCAACGATCAAGAACCTTCCGTTCCCATACGATACTTCCCGTTGGTCAACGCAATCTGCTTATTTCGGAGTCAAGTCCAATACAGCTTCTTGGGTAAAAACGGCGATAAAGAACTATTACAAGACCGGCAACAAAGAATACATACTCCAAACTTGGCTCACAGCAAAAGAATGGGCTGTTACAAACAACGTTCCTGTAATTTGCAACGAGTTCGGAGCTTACAACGGAGCTTCTACCGCACAAGATAGACTGAACTATCTCAAGGCTGTCCGCGAAGTAAGCGACACTCTCCAAATCCCAATATCTCATTGGGGTTACACAGGAGGTTTCTCCCTTTTTGAAAATGGAAAAATGATTGAGGGCATTAAAGAAGCTCTAGACCTTTAATCAACCGGCGTCCACACCAAGCACCGCTTTGGCAAGGACTCCGATTCCAAACGATATGGCAGCCACGGAAAGCGAAATGGCTGCCATTTCTATGAAGCGACGGAAAAAAGCTTCTTCTTTTGCAACGGAGATATAGTAGTTGAAGAAGAAAATGATGAAAAGCACGATGGCGATCATCGCCGCAAAAGCATAAACATACATCTCATTTGGAAAGAGCAGGTACGGCAATACGAGCAATGCAACTGTTGCGAGATAAGCCACACCCGTATAAGCGCTAGATTTCAATGCGTGCTCATTCCCATTGGCGCGTTCCGCAAGATAGTTGGACGCTGCCATCGAAAGCGTCGCCGCAAAGCCTGTGACAATCCCTGTCAATGCAACAAGCCGCGTATTCGCAAGAGCAAAGGTCACGCCGGCAATCGCCCCCGTAAGTTCAACCAAAGCATCATTCAAACCGAGCACCATCGATCCCACATAATGCAGGCGTTCTTCATCAAGCATCGCATAAAGAGATTTTTCATGGCGGCGTTCATCCTCTAGCATCGCCGCCGCTTCCGGTAAATCATTCTGCAAACTTTCATAACCGGCTTGGGCAAAGCGTTCATCGCGCTGCATGCTCTTCACCACAAAAGTAAAACCCATTACAATAGTCAAAAATTTGATCCAGAGAACTTTGAACAAAGACGGCCTTAGCTCATCCTTGGTATAGCCCGCCCAGATCGCCGCGTGGCGTTTTTCATCTTTTGACATCTGCTCCAGAATTCGTTTGTTTTCCGCGTTCTTCTCCCGGGAAGCTATAAACGCGTAAATCACGGAACCGAGTTCTTCATCGACCTCAGCTTTGCGGATAGCCTTGAGAAGAGCCGGAGAAAGATTTGAAGAATCCATACAAACCTCGATTTGATTTGTTGCAAAGACATACATCAATTTACGTATTAAAATTAACAAACCAAGCGAACCTTGCGCAGAGACTTGACATTCCGAAAGATTCATTGTATATTTTAAGTATGATTTACTAATCTTCATCGCTAAACAGCGATAGACAATGAAACGCCCGGTTTTCTGCGGGTAAAATATCTTACATTCATAACCGACAGAACAAATTGCAAGTCAAAAAGACTCTGCACGTTTTTTGTCAACAAAATTTATATGCAACAATTAGAAAAAGCCATTCTCGTCGGCATCATCACGCCGAAACTCAAGAAATCCTCGGCGGAAGAACACCTCGCGGAACTGGAACGCCTTGCAGAAACCGCAGGAGCGACCGTCACACGCGTATTCATGCAGCGAGTGCTAGCCTTCAACCCGGCAACGCTTATCGGCGAAGGAAAAGTAGACGAAATAAAAGCCGCCCTCGAAGCCGACAATGTGAAGCTCATCATATTCGACGACGACCTCTCCGGTTCGCAAGTGAGGAACTTGGAAGAACGCCTGCCAGGGATCAAAGTGCTCGACCGGACGGGCATCATTCTAGATATTTTCGCCAAACACGCGATCACCGCGGAAAGCCGCCTGATGGTGGAAGTGGCTCAACTCCAATACCTAGTGCCCCGCCTCACCCACGCCTGGACCCACCTTTCACGCCAAGCGGGCGGCCACGGAATCGGAATGTGCGGACCGGGAGAATCCCAACTTGAGACAGATAAGCGGCTCATCCACAAACGCATCCAAGAGCTCAAAAAAAAGCTCAAAAAAATCGAAGGTGCTAGAGACCGCCAAGCGGAACGCCGTTCGGACATATTCCAAGTCGGAATCGTCGGTTACACGAACGCGGGCAAAAGCACGCTCACGAACAGGCTCACGGCAAGCAACGTCTATGTCAAAGACCAGCTCTTCGCCACCCTAGACAGCACCATGCGCAAGCTCTACGTAGGCGACGGAAAATCCATCATCTTGGCCGATACCGTCGGGTTCATCCGCAAGCTTCCTCCCAATTTGCTCGATACATTCAAAAGCACGCTCGGAGCAGCTAGCCATGCAAACCTCATCCTAGAAGTCGTCGACGCAACCGCGAGCGATTACAAGGAACATCTGGAAGTAACGCATAAAGTATTGGAGGGGCTCATCGACCCGGAAGTCCCGCGCATCATTCTCTTCAACAAAGCGGAAAGCGCTACACCGGAACGCCGAGCGGAACTCACCGAGAACTATCCGGGCTCATTACAAGCGAGCGCAAAGGAGAACATCGGCATGGAAGGGCTCAAGAACTTGCTCATCAAACAAATGAAGATTTGGGAAGAAAAGAAGTTCACCGCCATCCAAAAGCAAAGCGAAAACCCGGACGGAGTATTCAGTGAAATGGAAAAAGAGGAAAAAGAACCTGAAGCTCAACGCATCGGGTTGTAGTTGTTCA
Organism: Fibrobacteraceae bacterium; assembly: GCA_023231365.1. Lineage (GTDB taxonomy): Bacteria > Fibrobacterota > Fibrobacteria > Fibrobacterales > Fibrobacteraceae > Hallerella. Next base: position 11,445 of record JALNVO010000031.1, read on the forward strand.
TCATCACCATAGCAAGTGCCACGCAGAACATCACGATGCTTCCCACAATCACTTGCTCCCGGTGATCATATTCCCGCATCACGTAAGAAGGTTCGGAATCCTCATGGAGTTCCTGCATCGTCGGCTGCACTTTCACAGAATCCGGATTAGTGCCATAAGCCGCAGACGCCTCTTCATCCGACATATTGAGCGTATTCACATACATGGAATCATAGGAATCCGCGGCCGACACTTTCGCAGGAGTTACAAACAAAAGAAACAGCAGAACGACAAAAGCCCCTCCCCAGGAGGGGACTTTGAAAATGTTTTGCAGAACTTGATTCATCTATCCTTAAGATTTCATTCCTTGGCCAAGCGGTCAAGGATATCGTTTACCATCTTCGGGTTAGCCTTTCCGCCGGAATTTTTCATCACCTGGCCGACGAAAAAGCCCTTAAGAGCGACTTTTCCGCCCTTGAATTCGGCGAATTGACCGGCATTCTTGGCGACGACATCGCGCACAACCTTTTCTATCGCACCTGAGTCCGTGATTTGGACGAGGCCCTTTTCCTTGACGATCGCATCCGGATCCTTGCCCGTTGCAAACATATCCGCGAACACCTGTTTAGCAATCTTTCCGTTAATCGTACCATCTTCGATAATGTTCACAAGACGGGAAAGATGTTCCGGCTGAACCTTGATCGCATCAAAGCCGCCTTCGAGCTCCTTCACTCCGCGGAGAAGTTCAGAAATGACCCAATTGGCGAGCATCTTCGGGTTCTTGCAAGTCTTCGCAGCCTGGTCGAACCATTCGCTTACGTTGTGCTCATCAGAAAGAACTTGCGCATCGTATTCCGTAACGCCGTAGTCCTTGATGAATCGAGCCCGGCGGGCATCAGGAAGTTCGGGAAGCGTGCGGCGGATCTCTTCGACAAAAGCAGGGTCGGTAACCAAGCGGACCATATCGGGTTCCGGGAAATACTTGTAATCCGGAGCATCTTCCTTACTGCGGATCATCGTCGTCTTGTCTGCATTCGGATCATAGCGCTTGGTGCATTGCACTACTTCATGGCCTGCATCAAGCGTCACGGACTGAAGGAGCATTTCTGCCGTAAGCGCCTTTTCAAGATTCGTAAAACTGTTCAAGTTCTTGATTTCCGCGCGCGTTCCAAACGGGGCATCCTCGCTTGGGCGGATGGAAATATTCCCGTCGCAGCGGATGTTGCCGTTCTCCATATTGGCGTGGGAAACGCCCGTATATTCGAGAATCTGTTTGATCTTCTTAAACGTGAGCACCGCTTCTTCCGGACTCCGGATATCAGGTTCCGTCACAATTTCGCAAAGCGGAGTCCCGCAGCGGTTCGCATCGAAATGGCTGCCAGTAGGGCTCATATCGTGAATGAGCTTACCCGCGTCCTCTTCCATGTGGATGCGGGTAATGCCGATGCGGCGCACCGTACCGTCGGAAAGCGTAATATCCAACCAGCCCTTGCCGCAGATCGGATGGTCGTAAATGGGAAGTCCGCCTGTCTGCGTAATCTGGTAACCCTTCGGAAGATCCGGATAGAAATAGTTCTTGCGGGTCCACATCGCATTCAAGTCAATCTTGCAATTGAGGGCGAGGCCTAAGCGGATAGCATACTCCACCGCCTTCTTATTGGGAACAGGCATCGCACCAGGAAAACCTAAGCACACAGGACAGACGTGTTTGTTCGGCTCCGTATTGACTTCGACTTCGCAACCGCAGAACATCTTGGTACGCGTAGCAAGCTGGCAATGGATCTCAAGACCGATAACAGGAAAATACTTGGACATAACAAAACTCCAAAATCTTATATTCAAAACCAATTTAGTTAAATCGCCGGCACAAAAAAGACCGGATAAAGCTTTTTTGGGGTTCTCGGGCGCGTCCGATCGTCGAATACGGCCTCTTCTGTAACAAAGCCGCTGCGCGGTCATTCCCTAGAAAACAGACTCGTTCAAGCAAACCAGCGCCCTAATTTCATACAAATTAAATAAATTCTCTAAGAAGCACAATATTCAAATCGGAAGCATCTTTCCACGATTCATTTTCCGTGAGAACCATATCCGCACCGCACACATAAGCCGTCGCAAGCTGGATAGATTCTTCAAAGGACATCTTGGACCTCGCACGGAACTCCGCCGCCTGCACCGAAATTTCAGCATCCACTTCGCGGAGGGAGAACCGGGAACTCCGGGTAAAAAATTCCTTGTACTCGCGGGCAAGCACAGGGCTTCCTTTAGCAAACGCCTGGAAGCAAATATCCGAAAGCGTCACCGGGGACGCCACCATCTGAATATTGCGTTCGTAAGCAACATCCAAAATTCGGAGCATTACAGGATAATAATCCGAATGAAACTCGAGAATGCGGCGAATCGGCATTTCGTCAAAAAAAAGGACTCGGGCATTTTCAATCCGGTTCATTTATACATACCTTGAAAAACAAAAGGCTCGGAAACAAATTGAAGCAATTCCGTTTTTATCGGGAAGCTGAAAAAATTATAGCATTTTAAAAATCGGGCACGGCGGTCTCACACGCGAAGAACAACAGGCTCACGAGTCAATGCTTGCAGTTGCCGACGCTCGATGCCGGACGCCCCAGGCACCTCCCCATCTCTCCTTTACAATAAAATGCAAATCGAGCGCAGCAAAGACAAAGTAGCCTCGCAGCATGACCGGACCGCTGGTGAAGCCCCGAAGACGAATGTCCCCTGAAAAGAACCGGCATCTCGTCACAGAAAGAGAATTCTTAGAAGTTGATTTTTCCAAATCTCTCAAAATTCCCCCAAAAAAGGCATCTTTCCAAAATGGGAATTTTTAAAACCAATGATTTAAAAAACTTCTAACACAATTATCATTTTTTTGCTAAAATTTACCGCACAAATACAAGGGCTCCGCTAAAAACGGTTTTGGTTAAGTGAATTTATCAAGAACCGAGCAATGGCAGGAACGAAGAGTGGCTTATACTGGATGTATTCGCCACTTTGAGAGACGAACCAGTGCGAAGTGTTATTGATAAATTCATAAAAATTGAGTTTTTAGAGGTGCCCACAAGGAAGAAGGAGATTTTCAATGAAAAAAATTTTGCTAGCCTCTCTTGTTGCCACAGCAAGCATTTTTGCCGCTGAAACAGCAACACCAGCACCGGTAAAAGCCGACACGACTAAGACCATCGCACTCGCCAAAGACACCACAAAAACTGCTCCGGCACCGGTAAAGGCCGACTCTCTCAAGACCGTCGCTACCGCCAAGGACACCACAAAAGTTGCTCCGGCACCGATAAAGGCAGACTCCGCGAAAACTCTTGCCCCTGCCAAAGACACTACAAAAGCTGCTGCCGCTCCGGTAAAGGCTGACTCTCTCAAGACTGCCGCCGCAGTCAAGGAAACAACAAAGGCTGCTCCCGTAAAGAGTAATGACGAAATCGTTTTAAAGGATTACGTCAAGCCGGCTCCGGTGGAAAACGACAACTCAATGGCAGCCCCTAGCGCCAAACAAAAAACAAAAGAAGAAAAAAAGCCACTTTTTGCAGTCGGTCAATTCGCATTTGACGTGAACGCAAGCTTCGAAATTCAAGCGGGCAAAGTCCTCTGGATGTCCGAAGATGATGAAAATGGCTACAACCTCGAAGAATGGTGGGGCCGCGCCAATCTCGCCTTGATTACCCGCTCCAATGATTTTGATGGAAAAATGTTGATTTGGATGTATCCGGGCGACTTGCAAGACAATCAATATCATACGCATCACGTCGCAGGTGGCGATACAACGGATACATACGAATACCGCGACCTCTTTGAAATCCACGAAGCCTGGGCCGAACAGCGCACCAAATATGTAGCATTCAAGCTCGGACGCTGGGAATTTACACAAAAGAACGGAGATTACTTCGGCAACTACGTCGACGGCTATTACAACGGCTTCAAGTCCGGTACCGCCAGCGCAAATGCACTCCAATTTACAATTTCTCCAACGCCCACGATGACAATGGACGCCGCCTTCATCAGCACGGAACCGAACCTCAACAAGGGTGACCTCCGCTTGATGTTCCACTTCCATGATCTCTCCGGCATTGAAGCCCTAAATCTCGACCTAGGCTATCGCACCAACATCTTTGACGAAGTCTACGATAGCGACAGCGATGTACGCCATACAATTGCCCTCCAAGGCAAAGTTCCCCTCGTCAAGAACCTTGCGAGCTTCTTCCTCGAAGGCGCCTTGATGGGTATCGATGCAGAAGAAACCTACGTTAATTCCCAAGGCCGCGAAAAGACGCGTTCCGTCGACATGGTGGCACCGCTTACCGGCGGTCTCGTCTTTACCCCGAAGGATTACCGAATCATTCTCGAAGCAGAATACATGCACAACCGCGAAGATACCGAATATGCAGAAGACAGCAAGCACATCAAAGACATTCTCGGAGCCTTCTACATAGAAAAGCCTCTCTCCAAGCGCTTCACGCTTTCTTTCGGTGCGCACAGTTATGGGAATTCGAGAGATGTCGAATTCAACGGCAACCTCATCGGAACAATCAACTAGACGCTCCTAAAACCTTGATTTTGAAAGGCTCCTCACAAGAGGAGCCTTTCTTTTTCTAAATTAAGCATGAAAATTTTCTGCATCTAGCGAGGTACAAACAAATGAAACACTTTTACGTTACCACTCCTATTTATTACGTAAATGACGCACCCCATATCGGGCACGCCTACACTACGGTCCTCGCGGATATCCTCACCCGCTTCCACAAGATGCTCGGCTTCGATACGTTCTTTTTGACAGGCACGGACGAACATGGACAAAAAGTAGAGCGCGCCGCTAAAAAGCGCGGCGTAACGCCGCAAGAACACGTAGATGAATACAACCTCCGCTTTAAGAATTTATGGCAAAAGATGGGGATCGCCTACGATTATTTTATCCGCACTACAGACAAGGACCACAAAGAATATGTGGCCGAATGCCTGCAAAAGCTTTTTGACAAAGGCGAAATTTACTCCAAAGAATACGCGGGCTGGTACTCCGTAGGTGAAGAACGCTTTTTTACCGAAGGCGAACTGGACG
>JALNVO010000032.1 GCA_023231365.1 Fibrobacteraceae bacterium
CATGAAAGCCCAATGTCCGCAAATACTTGATGGTAAAAACCGCCGTGGTGCGGGTGTTGCCCTCGCCAAAGACATGGATCTGCCAAATGCCGGAAATGAACTTGCAAAGGTGCTTGACAACCTCGTCGACGCTCAGCCCCTTGTAAGAGAAATCCTTTTCCTGGGTGAAATCATAGTCCAGCGTTTCCTTGAGGAACCCAGCATCAGAATAAAGGACCGTATCGCCGTGGAGCACCCACTCCTTTTTGGTGATGTTGTATTTGCGGAACTCGCCCGCATGCTTGAACACGCCTTCAAAAAGGCGCTTGTGAATACCGGTGAAATAGAAAGGAGAAAAATTGAAAGTCCGCTCACTCAGAATCTGCGCGATATGGCTCGCCACCTTGTCAGCTTCTTCCGTATCGTCCTTGTCAGAATCATTATCCGTTTTGGACTCGTAATACTTGGAAATCAGCTGCTGGGCTTCTTTTATGGAAATGTCGCCGTCAATGTTCTTTTTGGCCGTCTGGATCAGATAATCCGAAGGCTTGAGGCCGTCAACCGCCTGCAAGCCGATAGCCGTTTGCCAGGCATAGCTTTTGGCCTTTTTATGAGGTTCGCTCTCGCGAGTGTACTCATCGAAATCAAAATCCTGCCATGAACGGTTCTTGGACGTCATAGGGTTAATATATGTTTTTATGAAATCGGCGAAGGCCTTAAGAGTTGCCGAGGAATGAAAAAGAAGTGCGGACCGCTTGGTTGACCTCCCCCTTCATCGGCCTTGATTATGCAATGATGTGGCTCCCTTAAAAAAGGAGATTACAACATCAATCTTCATTTTCCATCCATAAAACCTTTCATCGTCTTTGGACCGCCGGCAATTAAAGCCGCCGCCATTGAAGGCGACGAGCATTCCAAATCTTTTTCTAAAACATTATTGACTTTCAATTTGCCGGGAGCTTCCGGTGCTTGAATTGAATTTTCATTAAGATGTTTATGAAATATAATACATATAACCGAGTCTGTTATTTCAATAATCTTTTATTTTTTGCGTTAAAATAGCGTTAAAAAGGAGCCTATTTCAAAAGCGTCCGGTTCAAAGCCGAGCCTTGCGAATTCAGCGTACAAAGGATTCAAAGTCTCTTTCTGTTTGCTAGTTAGAATCACCCTGTTCGCCTCCATTCCCAATAACCTTCCATGTGCCGGATTTGCTAGACCCCTCGTAAACTATGCGACCAGACTTAATCAGTTCCCTAATGTTTCTTTTAACTGTATTCAGGGATACCGCCAATTCATCGGACATTTTCTGTTTGGATATTCTATGATCTTTTTCAATCAGCGCTATAATTTGACTGTCGATATCCGTTTTTTGGGGGTCACCTTTGGGGGCCATTTTGGGGGCCAAAAATCCCTTGTGAATCGGAAGCCTGGAAATGAAGTAGGAACGGTCCTTGTCGGTTTCAAATTCCGGCAATGGGGATTCGTTGCTCTTCATGGCGTCAAGAATTTTCTTGAAGCCTGTGTTCCTGCCTTCCGTCAAATGCAACTCTTTGAGAAAATCTCCGATGCGACGGTTGCGATAGCGGCGGCATTTGACCTTGTATTTTTTCAGGTCTTTTTGCGTGACGGATCTGTCTGGACCGGGGTGGCTGATGATTTCAATTCTATCATTTTCTACACGAACTTCAATAGGCTCGCGTTCATCGTAACCCTTGTGGTAAACGGCGTTGGAAAGCGCTTCTTCGATGGCAGCATAGGGCCAGTTGAAGTAACGGTCCGCTTCGGCACGATCTGGATGCTTGATAACCTTCTCAGTAAGAATGCCATTGCGAATATAGCGGAGTGCTCCGCGAAGATGTAATTTTTCTTCTGTAAAATCAAAAGTGCCCGGATTCGCGAGAATTTGAGCGCCGCAAACAAAAAGTGGAGCTTCCACATCCTATTTTTAGCTTTGCTACAAACAAAAAAAGGACAAACATGGAAAACTCCGAGAACAAATATAACATCGACCCGACAATTTTAAAAGCCCTCGCCGAACGCGGGCCCGACTTTCTGATGGAACTTTTCCGCATTGCCATGAACGAGGCCATGAAACAGGAACGGGAGAACTTCCTGGGCGCGGGATCTTATGAACGGACCTCCGAACGGAAGGGCTACGCCAACGGCTTCAAGCCAAAGACGTTGAACATGCGGTCCGAGCGGCGCGAGGGCATAGGCTTGTCGGTTCCGCCAGCGAGGCGGAGACGCACTGGAGAGCGTTCTTCACGGACCTGGCGGAGCGAGGCCTGCACGGCATCAGGCTGATCGTGAGCGACGATCATCCGGGAATGAAATCGGCCAGGATCTCCGTGTTCCCGTCGGTTCCGTGGCGGCGCTGCTACTTCCATCTGTGCCAGAACGCACAGAGCTACGCAAGGAAGCAGGAGGAACGGAAGGAAATATCGAAGACCATGCGGGGCGTCTTCTCGCAGACGAGAAAGGAGGCGGCCCTACAGGCGCTGCGCGGCGCCGTCAAATACTGGTCGGAAACAAAGGAACATGAAAAGTTCGCCACATGGCTTGAGGAGAACGCGGAGGAATCCATGACCTACTTCGGCTTCAGCGAAGGCTGGTGGCGGCGCATAAGAACGTCGAACTGCATAGAGAGACTGAACAAGGAAATCAAGAAGAGGACGAAAGTGGTGGGCGTGTTGCAGAAACTCCCTCGGCTCAGTCATAAAGGCGAACAAGTTCGCCTTTGCGACATTCGCCTTGCGGAGTTTTCCCGAATCCGGAATCATGCGAGCGTCTCATCGGGTCAATACTGATGGAGCAACATGAGGAATGGATGACGGACAACGCCTACTTAACCGACAAGGAAGCGGAAAACTCCACTATATGTGCATGATTTTACAGAAAAAGCCTTGCTTAATCTCCTTGAGCTTCTTAAGCTGGCTAACTTCAAGACCTCCATATTTGCGTTTCCACTGATACAGTGTTGCTCTGGAAACATTGAGCCGTCCGCAAATCTCATCGGCAGAGATGCCGGCTTCAAGTTCGTTTACGCTTTTGATAATCTCCGGTTCGGAGTGAGTCAGTTTTTTCATGGCTGTTCCTTCGCTACCAAAGGTAGCATTTTGACGATGGCAGAATTGCCGTTTGTCTAGTTATGAACAGTCCTAATTATGGGGAAGCTTACAAAAATGGGCAGTTGACAGTATGGTCGCTGCATGCCGCGGGGAACGGAAATCACAATCAGGCATTTGTCCTCAATGCGCTGCACCGTAACGGACGGCACGATCATTGGCTCGCAGGAGGAGCAAATAACATCGGTAATCCGGTCGATTTGCCGGAAGATGGAATCCTCGCGGACTCCGACAATTTTCTTGGTCCTGTCTTCAACCCCTACAATCAAGGAACAGCCGGCACCATTCGCAAACGCCACAATGGAGCGGAGCCACTTCCGGCTTTCTTCGGGAAGCTCTTTCTTGAATTCGACTGTGTCGGATTCTCCAGATTTGATCAGTTGCAGAATCGTGGACATGGCGTTTTTCCTGATTCGCTAGTGGCTAATGTAATTAATATTGAATCGTCTGTACAAGCCATTTTTTGAATTTGACATGAGACCTTCCATCCTCAAAATCAGAGGAGCTATATCTGATTTGAATGTCTATGAAACCGGGTTTGTCAGTGCGTTCTATAACTTGATGTCTTTTAATATCACCTGCGGGGATCTTGAATACATGAAGACGTTTTTTCTCCGTATCATTCAATAAAAGCCACCAATCTTTTTCAAGGCACTTCGTTCTCGGATTAGCCCAATAGGAATCAACACCTGAATTGAGTGAGGCGTATGTTGTGTTTTTCGTTGGATAGAGCGAGTTTACCCTACAAAGCTGTATTGTCTGGACTTTTTTCGATTTTCCGTCATTAGAAGTAGATTTTTGCTTTTTGCCTTTTACGAATATTTCAATTTCACTAAAGGCGGTATCGATATCCTTTGAATCGTATTTTTTTGACAAAAGCCATTGTTTCAATGCAAATTTTATTTTTGCATCAGTCATTTCATTTTTGATTTCTTCAGATTTGCTTAGTACCATAAATGTTTCCTTAAATCAAAGCATTCCTTATGCGATCTATGAAATTTTGTTCTTCCTTAATTAGACAATCCCATGTACTTGAGTCATCTAATTGTTTTTTTAAGGAAAGTTCTTTTATTGGATCTATGTTTACTCCATCAATAATGAATTTTGTTTGGCTATCTTGGTTATAAATTCCAGAATGCCAATCATGCTCTATGCTAGATTCTCTTTCATTGCTTAAAAAGCATGGATACAAAAGTCCACACGCTTTTAAAGTTCCCCTTCGTGAATAATAGCCTGCATAATTATGAATTTGATGCAAATCATTGCGATCTACATCCTTGTTTCTGCCTTCCATGTGTTTGAATTTCGCATCAAAAACAGCATAAATGTCATCTTCATTTTTCTTCAAAACTAAATCAGGCATAAAATCCCTGAACCAAAAGTTAGTCTTGTAAAAAGGCAGACGTTCTTGCCCCATAACGGTCCAACCGGGTAAATTAAGCGATAAAAGGTTTTCTAGGTATATTTCCCAAACTTCTGAAATGTCTATTAAATAGCCACTAATACCTAAAGATGTTTGTGAAGACGTTTGGCTTAAGTCCATATCTTGCAAAATTATTTCTGCGTATTTTAAGGCTTTCTTAAAAAGCATGAAGATGGGGTTGTTTAAGGCAGAACTCTTTAAAGCTGCATTTATTTTATTTTTTGTACAATACTTACCGGAATAATACGGCTTTATTTCAGATAATAACTTTTTTACTTTACTATTTAACAGATTACTCTTTTCAACTTTTTTTAAAGCGGAATATAGAACATCAATAATTTCCTGGATAGTTTCTCGTTGTGGAAAAATAATGCTTATTTTTCCACAAAATGGAATGTCTTGATTGATGAACCGATTTATATCAAGGCTACCATGAAAGCTCTTGTTTTTTTCTTTTTTCAATTTATACTGTTGTGGATATCCAAGAACCCTAGCTTTGTCCAAAGCATTAACAAAAAGATAATAGATAATGTAAATGAATGGATTTTCGGAGCTTTCACATTTCGATTTTAAAATATCATTATTAATGTAAATATGATTCATCATATTTAACATTCTGTTTAGAAAGAAATTGCCGCATTCGGGTATAATATTGAAAGTGTAGGTGGTTTTATTAGTTGTTAAGTGAATAACTCCTGTATACAATCCGGTTTGAATGTAATATTTGTCGCCCCCTTTGCAAGTCTTCGCGTATAATTTAAGAATCAGGCGATCTTCGACATCAAAACCTTTTTTGCGTTCTATTTTGCTTACGACAAGATCCCTGTATTTTTCCAGGTCTTTTTTAGTGATTAAATATTGACCTTCGAAAAGAGACTTTATTTTGTCATTAAATGTTTCGACAATTTTTCCATTGTCGCTATAGAAGTGACAATAGTCGTCGTCACTCCTGCAGGATTCGCTTTCAAATGAAAGCGGGCGTTCTTCATAAAAATTATGGTTGGTCGGAATCGTTATCTTCATCTTCATCTTTGTCTTTTATTCCGAATTTTATTGCAGTTTCTTTCAGTTTTGAATCTATTTCAGATTCCTCAAAGAATCCTCGGAGATATTCCCGTAATGTGGGACTTAAATAATTATCGAATAATTTTATCTTAGCTGTTTTTGTAATTTTTCTGTTTTTACAAGAAATTTTCATAAAGAAGGAATGTCCGAATTCATAGGATGACCCTAATCCCAGTTTGACAATATAATTGTTCAGTGCTTTGCATGATTCTATGTATTCATCGACATTATCAATGTCCCTATTGTCCAGTTCGTCTTCTATTACATTGTAGTCGCAATCCTTCTTTATCCAAGTGAACCGGCGCCTTAAAGCTAAATCGAACGTGTCGATGCTCTTATCGACATCATTCATCATCCCTATAAAGCGGATATTTGAGGGAATGCCAAAAGTAACTTTCCCTGTCGAGGTATTATATTCGTAGGCCCTGTCAATTAGGACCTTTTTTTGAGGGTTATCAGTCGCTCCCTTAATTAGTTCTTCTAATATCTTGCAGTTTTGGGTTTCTATCAGATATCGTTTTTCTTTCTTTCCTTCCTTATAATCGCGGTAATCGGATTCGAGCAAGGAAAGGGTTTCTCCAAAAACAGCAGACAAATTTGCCCTGTTTATCTCATCAACGACAAAATAGTAATTGGGTACAGACTCATTTTTGCTAATGGCTTCCTCTAATGCTTTTTTGGCCTTGATGCAGAAATCCTTGAAATGCCCATTCACGAATTCAAACTTCATCCCACCTTGCGGAGTCAATCCGGCAGGCTTTAGCCCATCGATAAAGTCTTCGTAAGAATAAGATGGGTGAAATTGCAAAAAGCATTCCCTTTCAGGTTGGTCATGTAGTAAAAATTCCAGATTGTGTTTTACGGAATAGGTTTTCCCTGTTCCCGGAGGTCCGTAGATAATCATGTTTGGGGCTTCGTCTGTTGCCATTTCTTTTGCACGTTCAAATGTCCACAAGAAAGCTGATATACGGTGCCATTCTTCTCTATTATTGTTTGTTAATTGAATGCTTAAAATATCGCAGGCAACAATCATTATGGCATTATTTTTTTCAAAAAATGTCATATTGTCACCAAGCTCTGATCCAAAGAAATATTTAAACAAATTGTCAACGGCATCTTTAACGTAAAAGAATCCAAGCAATACTTTAGGGTTATAGGCATTGTTTAGAACAATCATCTTTTCAAGGATTTGCTTTGCTTCAAACCATTTATTATAATCATTGTCGCTTTCTACTGCTTTTATACTATTAATGTCTTTTGCCGTAATAATTTTTTTTAGAAGAGGTAATATCCTATCGTTAAAAGTTTTTTCAGCATCTGTGCGGGGTGCGTTTTTGTTTATTGAACCGTTTTTTACATAATAATCGTTATTTCCAGAATTTTTTTTGTTCTTCTCATCATTTCTTTTGACCATGAATTGCATGGCTGAACCAGGACGAGAAGATCCATATAATTTTGTTCTTCTTTCTAGAAAATCACATAAATATTTTGATATACGGTCTGATGATTCTGTCTTGGTTTTATCATCATTTGACAAAATATTTGTGTAATCGCCAAGTGAAAGTGTGCCGTGGACGATTTTTTCTTTGTAAAAGTTCCATTCCTTTAAAATTTTATCAGCATCATCTTCCCTGTACACCCAAGATGGTTTAAAAGAAGGTCCATATAACGCTTGTAAAGTTTGTTTTTGCCTATCCGAGAGAATGCAACTTTCTTTAATATGTTCCATAAAATATTTCTTATACCAGTTGATGATAAATTGGCTCGTGTCGTTATTTAAATTTTTGCAAATTGAAAATGCCTTTCTTGTGCTAGGCATTACTTTTGTCCCATTATACTTGTCTAGTAACTCAATATCCCGCCTTAAGTCAAACCAAAGAATGTCATCTGGGGCTTCTTGACGTGCATCGCTTGTAATCCTAGCCAAAGCTATTGGCATTTCTCCTTCGTGAATTGCAACTATATCTCCAATTTTGATTTGTGTCTTAAACCTATCGGAAGCCTCATTGTCGCTTCCCAAACCAATTATTTTACGAGATAGGATTTTTTCTATTTGTTCTATAGAAAGACTTGTGCCAGGATGTAATTGAATATGAAAAAAATTCATGATGTAATTTCCTTTTGTTTAATTCTATTTCTTCACCATCTCAACTTTCCAGCCCAACCCAAAGTGGTCGGAAGTTTTTTCAAGGTATCTTTTTTTTGCTTCTGTGTTGGAGTGCATGTTGGCGTAGTAGCCTTTGCATATTTCGTGGGGGTTGCTTTGGCTACCTTTATGCGGCCCTTTTTTGAAGAAGGGTTGGCCATCAAAGCTAGGCAGGTTATCCTTTGCGTAATCAAGAAATGCCGATATTCCTACTGCTTTTACAACGTCTTTGAGAGCGGAAACAACGGTATCGCCGGCAGAGGTTTCACTTATGACTGATCCGTCTGCCCGTGTGACGGAGAGTTTTGCGGCGGCGGCTTTGCTGACTTTTCTTTCCATGGGCTTGGAAATATCTTCAGAAAGATCGTTCAGGTTTTCGGGAACATTGAAGGTGCTGCCGCCAATTCCCCAAATGCCAAAGATTTCCCGGCAAAGCTGTTCCTGGCGATTGTAGATGACCTGCTCGGTCCAGGATTTACCTTGGTTATACACGTTGGCGATAACATCCTTGGAAGTGATACTCAGGGCTACGTATTCCTTGATTCCCTTGCGTTTTTTGGAGGTCCCTTCCATTTTTGTCTTGAAGTCGCTGTTGCTGATGGCTGAATTTAGCTTGCCGTTCAAAAGGGTCATGTTGCCAAGGGAATAGACCATAACGGAGCGGATTCGCTTGCCTTCGCCGATATCCTCGACAGGTTCACCTGTTAGGCTCATATATGGCTGATCGCTCCAGTGATCCGTCCATTTTTGCGGCATGACGTGTTCCAAAGTGTAGTCGTACTGCAGGGATTTCAAGTCAAATTTATTGTCGTCATAACGGCGTTTAAGTTCTATCCAGAAAAGGAGCAAAGTCGCTTCACGGTTCTTGATCTTGGTGAGGCCCTTGAAAACCTCATCATTGGTCACAAGGTTCGCCATCTGCCCTGCTTTGAGCTCATCGTCGATGAACTCGATGCAGTTTTTGTTGTAGCCTTTGGTGCTTTCGCCCGCTATCATGCGGCGGATGACAAAGCGTTCCAAATCTGCCATGCGGGCAAGTTTTGTCGGCTCGTCCTTTTGGTATCTTTTGAGCAAGAACAAAATGTAGGGATTGAAAGTATTCAGTCCCAATACATCCAGAATCTGGAATAGACGGCTGGATGCGTCACTATAGGAGAAAAGCGTTGTCTTGTTGATTTCGGGAACGTTCTCTCGATAGATGTTCGCATACTCGATGATCTTTTTGATAAACTCGCGGATTTCGTCTTTGCTCAAGGATTTGATGCGGTCTTTATAAAGGTCCGGCAAATCCGTAAGGGTGTGCTCGTTGGGGTCAAAGATTTTTTCGATGATGGCCACTGACTGCAGGAGCATTTCGCTGTTGTCACGCTGAATGCGTCCGATGGTTTTCTTCTTGGCCCAATAGTGCAAATCATCGTCATCCTGCGAAAAACATTCGTTCCAAGTTCGGTCATAAAAGTCGTAGACTTCCTTTTCATCGTGGTCGAACTCCAGTACTTTCTGGAAAAGGGCGTTCTTTACGATGTCAGTGGAAGTCAGACGGACGCCGGCACTGTTGATGGTGTCGAAAATCTGTTGCTCGTGGTCGAATTCGTCAAGTTCGATGATCACTAGCATCTTGTTGTTGTCATCCAAAAGGCTGTTGAACAAGGCGTCTCTATCGTCCTGGGAATACTCCTTGAGCCTTTCGGAAAAATACTTGTAGCAGCAAATAATTTTACGTAGAGAATTCTCGTCGTCTACATCCAAGCCTTCTAACTCGGAAGCGTCGATGACGGATATTCCGGAATCGGAAACCGAACCAATGACTTTTTCAAATTCAATGCGGTCCACCTTTGAATGCCTAAGCTTTATCAGATATTCGGAAGATGTCTTGCTCTTTTTGTAGAAGAGCGTGTTCTTGATGGCGTCGGCGGCGTTCTTCTTGACCTCTTCATCAAAGGAATCATAAATCGCCTTGAGCAATATGCTAAGCGTGGTAATGCGCTGCTGACCGTCAATCACGCTTACGTGGGATTGCGCAAGGCTAATGCCATTTTGCAGCAAAATTCTCTTGAGGATAATAGACCCCAAAAAATGCCGCTGTTCAACACGGATAAGATCGTCAAAGAGATCTTCCCAGTTGTCCTTTTTCCAAACGTATGCACGCTGAAAAAAAGGAATCTCAAAAGTCTGGATTTCACTCAGGTAGGAAAATGATTTAGATTCTGCTCGCATAAAGATAATCCCTCTATTTTTGTCTTATTAGATTTTTTAATTCGTTCTTTTTAAGCCAAGGACGTCTATGGTGAATCATTCTATGGCAATTACTGCATAGCAACACGAGATCGTCTAATCTAGTTGTTGATTCATCTGTCATGGATGATACTGGGATAATGTGATGTGCTTCTATAAAATTTTTTCCGTAATCGCCATATATGTCTTCAAAGCACATGCCACAAACTTCACAGAATAACTTTCCATTGTGCTGCTTTTTGAAAATAGCTTTCTTTCGCTCAATAAGTTTTTTGTTCCTTTCTCTACTCTTGTGCTTCTCAAAAAGTATTTTTCCTTCAGGAAAAATATCATCATAGTCAATGATTTCCTTTTCTGCACTAGCATTTATGGCGTATTCAAGGAGGTTATAAAATTGATCTCTTTCTAAATCTAATAAACTTGTTGTATAGTGAAATGAATTTATACTTTTGCTAAATTTTGGATAAGGAACTAAACTCACTAATTTGACAATATTTTCCACTGAAACTTTCCAGTGATAACTGGCACTATCCGCTTTTAGATTCTTATTAATTTTTTTTGCATATTTTCGAGATAGGCTAT
Source organism: Fibrobacteraceae bacterium (assembly GCA_023231365.1). GTDB lineage: Bacteria > Fibrobacterota > Fibrobacteria > Fibrobacterales > Fibrobacteraceae > Hallerella. The sequence continues at coordinate 10,556 of JALNVO010000032.1, forward strand.
CTCCAAGATTCATTAAATCATTTCTTTTCTTTTGGATGATTTCATTGGAAAATTCGGCTCCCTTTTGATCATAACTAGCCTTCAAATAAAAGCCAACAATATACCATTGTTGCCTTAAGCCATCGTAATCTAAAAAACAAATGTTAAACCGTTCGTTTTGCAATTCTTCACGAGGTTCGTACCTTTGATAACCGAAAACGGCTCCGTTTTGTGAAAGTTCAATATTGAAATTCCAATCTTCGTGTCCAAAACCATTTTCCCCAACATAATCGTTGGTTTGATTGAGTCTGCCTTTGCTAGGTGTTTCCCAATGAGAATCGTTATGCGCTATTCTTAGGGCTATATATTTCATTGCTAGTTCCTTGTTGAAAAATTCTAATAGCTGTTCGAACGCTCTTATTTTTAATCCTGACTTATGAATTCTACGATTCCAGAATCCTTTAAAATGGTATACAGTTGCCCTATGTTATCTCGGGTCTGTCTGCGTGGGACGCCGTTTCTATCGGGTCTTTCGTTGCAGAAAGTGAATATTACCTGGTTCTTCGCCCTAGATAGGGCAACGAAAAAAGCGTTTTCATCTTCGCTATTGATGGCTCCCATGTTTCGAAAAGGGTTGTCTTCTAAACCTAAGAAGATAACTGTATCATACTCCAAACCTTTGCTTTTGTGAATGGTCATTATTGGAATTGAATTATCCCCTTTTATGTCAAGAAGCGAATCTCGCAAAGACATACCCTGTGAAGATCGATTTTTAATCAGTTTGATTATTGTTTGCTTCGTTTCGTTAAACTTGTCTTCTCGTCTATATTCAGAATATACCGCTTTGATTTTCTTTTTGTTTATAAAATCAAGAATATCGTCAAGAAATTGGTTGGTGTCACTTACATTTCGATATTCTTGGATCTTTCGTTCAAACCTTTTCTGATATCTATAATTCTTATCCTCGTCAGCATTATAGGAAATGGAAAATAAAAATTCTTGTACTTTTTCCCAGGTATTAGCGTCAAATTTCCTTGCAGTAAGAGCTAAACAATTTATCAAAAAGGAAAAGACTTCGTCCGAAAAGAGCTTTGAGTAATTATCTTCATCTCTGAAAGAATAATCTTCATTTTTTATTTCATAGAATTTTTTAGGATATATTCCGACTTGTTGCTTTACTAAAATGCAAAAATCTCTTGGGCTTAGAGAGTGCTCTTTCATTCTTTGCTTTATAAGCGTGTTTATTTTATCACACTCATACTCAGGTGATTCAAACTCATATAAGAAAGCGTCCCCTGGATCTTTATGATCAAGTCCTGCTTGCATTTGAATTTCTTGTTTTAAAAGTTCTTTTATCAAATAATTCTGTAATTCAACAAGTCTTGGGGCTGATCTGAAATTTCTAAGAAGCCGTTTTTCGTCTGCGTGATATTCTTCTTTAAATTCATCGAAAATTTTGGGATTCGCTCCTGCCCAACCCATGATCTTTTGCTTATTATCTCCAACAGCGGTAATTATTACAGTACTTTGCTCAAAACAAGTGTTCAGAAATTCGTATTGTAAAAAGGTCGTATCTTGAAATTCATCTAGGAAAACATACGCGTAAGTATTCTGAAGATATAGTTTGATTTCTTCATTTTGACTTAAAATTAATTGAGCCAAACGCATTATCATTCTATAGGAAAGTCGAGAAGGTTTTGCTTTGAGGAGTTGCCGCCAAATATCAAAGGACATTCCATCTGTATTTAAGGGAAGCTTTCTATGATGCTTATCCATCGCATCTTTTTCCTGTGTTTTCGCCATACGATCTGAGAAAGATTGTTTATACAGTTCAAAAATGTCGCTTTCTCTTAATATTATCTCGTATGGAACAGAAATTTTGTAATCAGTGGGTAATTTGTGATGAAAATGATTAAGCAACATTCCTGCAAAGGCATCGAAAGTAAAAGAATCAAACCTTTCCGCCAGTTCTTCCCCACATCTTCTTTTTACGCGTTCTTTGATGTTTGATGCGGCATCCCGTTTAAAGCTTATAGCCAAAATTCGTTTTGGCCATTTGCATTCATTGGTTTCCAACAGATAACACGCACGTTGAGCTAATAGCTCTGTTTTGCCTGCTCCAGGGCCAGCGACGACTAAAAGGTTTTCTTTGGACTTTACAGTTTCCAAAGCAGCCGATTCTAAATCCATTCCGTCAGCAGGAATCCAAGATGCCTTATCTTTACATTTCATTGACCAACTGTCCAATTCTATTTAAAATTCGTCCTAGGACGGAATCGTCTATACCTTTCTTTAAATCTTCGTCATTGATGTTGGGTAAATGCATAATATGTGTAATTGGCTTTCCTCTTCCTAAAAAGAGATATTTGTACCAAATCATCAAATCAATAGATTTTGGAGTGTGGTCGCTTAATATAATACTTTTCTGTTTAAGCGTTGCTTTTGCCGCATTTTCGCAATATTCTTTATATTCGCTGTCATCTTCTTTAGAAGGAATATCTGGTCCGTCACTTCCTTTAAGATCTTTTGTGTATTCAAAATTAAATTTTTTTAGCATTAAATAATCAATGTCCAAGGGACCTGAAAAATAAATACCATAAATTTCTAAATATTGTTTCGTTTTTAATAGCAAACGAATGTTATGAGAAGGATCGGTAGTATTCCACTTATGCATGTTCTCAATCTCTTCGTCAGTAATTTTTAAAGGCGCATCGTTCCAAAAAATGGTATCGCATTTCCCATGCAAAATCATTTCCTGTAGGACATATTTTATTCTTCCCCAACCTCCTCCTGGACGTCCTAGGTCCAAATCCAATAGGGTTATGTACGGAATATGTAACTGCTCTAACAAATTCCAAATATGGTGAACAAATCGGTGTCCTAAAGGGAAAAAGGTGATTTCATTTTCATCGAAATTGCAATCCAAATGCTTTGCCAAATACTTGAAAACAACTTCTTCACTGTCGCCTTCACCGATAACAACTAATTTGGCAAAATAAATTTCCGGCCAATGCTGAACGGCTTCTTTTACAAATTTATACGCTTCATCTTTCTCAGAAGGCAATGTGATTTTATTGATGATAGATTTTTGCTCTCTAATTTGGAAATGATAGATATTGGTCGGGTTAACTCTTCCAACTATAGCAGGAGAATGTGAAGAAATAAAGACCTGGACGAAATCTTTTTTTGAAATCTGACTGAATATTTTGATTACTCGCCCGAGTAAATGAGGAGATATGTGATTTTCTGGTTCTTCAATTAGCAAAAAAGTAATTAAAGGCAGTTCTTCAGTTTTTTTGAGGAATCTTTCAGATTCAAGTAAAGAGCAGATCATCGACAAATAAAATAAAGATTTGTTGCCATCGCCGATATCATCTATTTGGAAAACGTCCCCTTCCGATCCGGATGTGAACGTTACATCAAGTTTCCTGAGAAATTGGTCGATGTCATCACAAAGCATTCCTATTTCGATACTATCATATCGATGATCCTTATGAAATTGAGACCATTTTTCAGTTAAAATCTTCTTTATTTCCGAAAAATCATGATTTCCTTGTATTGAAGAATCAATCGTTTTTAATGTTTCGGCAGTCTTGTCTTTGAACTCGTTCTCGTATGAAACGAGTTTAAGCATTCGCTGTAATAGTGAATTTGAAGAATATTTTAATTCATCGGCTGTTTTACGTACTGCAGGAACATAATACACCTGGAATGCAAATAGGTCTGTGTTTCTTAGAACCCTTTTAGAGGGACATATTTCGTCATCACATTCCGGATTTTGCCAAAAATTAATTTCTTGATCAACAACTCCATCTACATTTCTTGGATCTGTATTCCAAGTGGCATCAAGCCGGATTCTCACATATGGATTCTCCGCACTTTCGTCGGTAGTCATATTCTTAAAGAAATCTGGAATGGATTCGTCGTCTTTAGAAAAAGTTAACTGGACTTCGATAGACAGCTTGCTGTTGTCAAGAAGAGTAGATTTCTTACCTGTTCTATAGAAATCATTTTTCCTTATTTCTCGCTCCGCTCTTGTCCTTCCGAAAAGTTTAACAAGAGCCTCCAATGCTGCAGTTTTCCCGGAACTGTTGTGGCCTACGAATACATTTAAATCGTCTAGTGATTCAAATGTAACGCCATTTGAATCAAAGCAACGAAATCCTTTAATAATAATCTTTGATATTTGCATCGTTGGTTTGCGGCTTTAATCAAATTGAGGATCTAAATAAAAGATTTTTCCGAAAACTTTTTCTAATTCGTTTTTGCATTTTTCGGCTCTTGCTTCATTTTCGTCAATTAATTGAGAACCAAATAAACCTGTATGAATAACGACAATTCCGTCAAACGGAGGATCAACTAAACCAGATAAAATCATTTTTTGAATCCATTTGTTCGAGATTTCCTGCGATAAAACACGACAACGGCCTATAGCTAAACTAGCATTTGGTATTTTTATTTTTATAGCTAAAGTGTTTGCGTTTTTTAAACAATTGTCAATTTTCTGTTTTTGCAATGTTGTTGGTGGGGAAAATAAAATTAAAGGCTTTATTAAGTCTTTTTTTTCTAAGCCCTCTATTGTTTCGTATTCATGAAAATTGCTTTTTTCGATTTTATCAACAACTTCGGACATGTTTATTATTCGTACCTTCTTTATTACATTCCTAGAAAAAGAAGTGCCATAATTATTTCCGCCAGATAGATAAAAACCTGTTAAATCACTTTGAATGATTTTTGCTTGCTCTAAATCGTTCACAATGACTATAAATCGGTCTATACAACAATGTTTGTCTTGTTTGAATAAAGGTAACCCCTCATAAGAATCTTCTCTCCATATTGAATGCCAAGGCTGTGTTTTTTTCCATCTCCATTCTCTTTCATGAGTCCAATCTGTCCATCCTGGACCATTTAATTGAACGTGAACATACCTATATTGTTCTTGTATGGGTAAACAAGATTCTAATAAAATACGATAAAATGGGGTATTTCCCCCTTTTTTAAATTTTAGTGGTTTAGATAGCCCATAAATAGCTTGTCTACCACCTTCTGCAAAAAATTGTTTTTTCAAAAAAGCAATGCCGATTGATGACACATTTCCTGCAGATTTCCTTAAACTTGCGTATTTATAAAAGGAATACAAAGGCATTTCTGTAGCACACACAACTTTTTCACCGCCATACAGTGTTGTTTTGCCATTTCTAAATGATGGCCTTGCTAAAATTCCACCTACCTTAATTATCTCTCGAAGTACTTCAAAAGCAGAGGTCCCATCTTCTAATTCATCCTTTGAAAAGAAATCGAACATATCGTCCGTTTTTCCTGGAATATTTTTATAATTGACATCTTTTACAAAGTGAATAAGCCATTTTGTAATATCATTGCGAGAGTTTTTTGATTTTCGCATTGCTGATTCTCAAAAATTACATCGGCTTGATCATCTTTTCGATGAAGGTGATTTCGAGCTTGGTGAGGACGTATTTTTTATAGAGCTGTTTGTCAATGTCTTCTACAGATTTGCTCCAATCGATATCGGATTTACTCGTAAAGGTTTGCTGAGGAACCAATGCAAAATTTGCTTTTGCCAAATGTTGAGTGGATGTTATCAGCCCTATAAGGAAGCGAACAAATCGCGTTTGCATATACTTGAGCATTGCCTCTGCTTCTTTTTGAGAATTAAAAGCTTCGCAAACTAAATATGTTTCCGTGCATACTTCAGCTGGTTTCAAAATTTCCAGTGTAGAAAGTATTCTCTTTTGTCCATTTTTGTCACATTCGCCA
>JALNVO010000033.1 GCA_023231365.1 Fibrobacteraceae bacterium
AATTTGGACGATGTTATCGTCCGCAGCTGCATCTCGGCAATAAAGACAAGCAAGCTTGTCTTTGCTGCGCTCGATTTGCATGCGGTTCATTTAACCAAAGCAATTTTTAGTCAAAAGAAACCCCCGTGCTCTGCGCGGGGCTTCCGTATTCTATAGCTATGAAAAACCCTCATCATTAAAGAAATTAAGTCATACCGTCTACGAATGCAAGTATCACATCATCTGGTGTCCAAAATATAGATTCCGGGTGATGGACGGAGAGGTCCGCTTTTATGCCCGCGACGTGATCCGGCGTCTTTGCAAATGGAAGCACTAGACGATGATTCAGGGTAACGCCCAGAAGGATCACGTCCATCTTGTTCTTGAAATACCACCGAATCAGAGCGTGAGCTTTGTGGTCGGCTTCTTGAAAGGCCGTAGCGCAATAAAGATATTCGACCGTCACAAGGATCTCCGCAAAAAATACTGGGGCATGCATTTCTGGTCGACCGGCTATTTCGTAAGCACAGTCGGAGTGAATGAAGAGCAGGTCGTGAAACATGTCCGCTGGCAGCAGAAGAAGGACTGCGAACAGGACAGCCAGGAAAATCTGTTCGGCATGCTTTGATTTAGATAGCGCCCTTTTGTGGGATCTAGGGGCCTGTTTACGCCACCCCTTTTAGGGGTGGTCGTTTACAGGGGCCCTTTTGATATTTCCCTTGAAAAACAAAGTAATGCGTATAACATTTTTAGCTGTTTCTAAATTAAATTGAGTGCTAATTTATACACACTGAAAATACTTTGTATGAATTCATAAAAATCATTTTAAAATGGCAAAAGCCCCGGATCCTTTAAGATCCGGGGCTTTATGCGGTCGGACAGACTTGAACTGTCAAGCGATTACTCGCACTAGCACCTCAAGCTAGCGTGTCTACCAATTCCACCACGACCGCGTGGTCATTGATTACGCGCACTAATTTAAATTATTGCGCTGGCGCTGTCAAGGGACTTTCTTGGGAATTTTGCGCCGGTGTTACTGGTGCCGTTGTTGGGAGCTGTGGGACAGTAGCTTTGCTTGCGGATTCTTGAGCGGACTCCTTCAGTGCGGAGGTGGACTTCGCTGTGCGGTCTTCCTGAATAGTCATATACCCAAGGATAAAGACCAAGAGGAGGAACACGACGCCGACTCCACGGGTGAGCTTCTGAATGAAGGTCGCAGCACCTGCCGTAGAGAACGCGGATTGAGAAGTCATTCCGCCGAGTCCGGCGAGGCCACCCATCTTATCGTTCTGGAGAAGGACCAGAAGCATCAAGAATAGGCAAAGAAAGATATGGATTACGATTCCAATCCAAAAAAGTGTTGACATAGTTATTCCTTAAAAAACGCAAATGAATGAAAAGCGATTAGCGCTTTTCAGCAGCGTCAATGATAGCAAAGAAAGAATCAGCTTTCAATGCGGCACCGCCGATAAGACCGCCATCAATGTCGTTCTGGGAGAGAAGACCTGCGGCGTTACCCGGTTTCATCGATCCACCATATTGGATGCGCATCTCGTCGGCGATCTTTGCACCATAGAGATCCTTGATCACGGAGCGGATATATGCATGGGCTTCTTCAGCCTGTTCATCTGTAGCGACCTTGCCTGTGCCGATAGCCCAGACCGGTTCGTAAGCGAGCACGCATTTTTCTGCGTCTGCAGAAGAGACGTCCTTGAACGCGCCCGTGATCTGGGTGGAGAGGACTGTCTTGAGCTCGTTGGCTTCCCGTTGCGGGAGGGTTTCGCCAATGCAGATGATCGGCTTGATATTTGCCGCGAGTGTTTTTTTGACCTTGAGGTTCACTGTTTCTTCGGTTTCATGGAAGTATTGCCGCTGTTCAGAGTGACCAATGATAATGTATTCTGCGCCGATTTCCTTGACCATATCAACGGAAACCTTACCTGTGTATGCGCCCTGATCTTGCCAGTGGATGTCTTGGATGGCGAGCTTAACGTTTGTTCCCTTGACAACGTCTGCAACCTTAGCTGCGGCGAGGTACGTAGGAGCGATGACGACTTCCGTTTTTTTGATGCCCTTGACAGCATCGACAATTCCTTTTGCGAGAGCGATGCTTTCGCTCACGGTTTTGTTCATTTTCCAGTTACCGGCAATAATATATTTGCGCATATTAAGACTCCTTAAGAGGGTTGCGTGTGAAAACTGCGGTCAAAATTAGAAAAAAAGCACCGCCTTTGTGCGGTGCTTTTTGTGTAAAGTCTGGAATTATTAATAGCCTGTCGGCATTGCAGATGCCGGAGGCGGCTGTGATCCGCCGTAGCGGTCGCCTTCGATTTTTTCAAGGATGAGCTCATTTTCATAGCCCTCAAGACGTGAAACGTCGGGCTTCTTCCATTTGAGACGGGTAATGAGTTTGCCGTCGCGGGAGTAGTATTCCCAGACGTAGCCGTCATCAAGTTCGTGGTCCGGTGGGCCCCAGAGAAGATTTACCATTTCCTGGGTCATCCCTTCTTCGATGTAACCCATGAGGAAAATGTCCTTGAGGCGCTTTTCAATACCCATGCTTTCCTTGGTGGCAAAGTATTCGCGTTCATATTTCTCTACGCCGCGTTCTACGAGGACGGAAGAGGAGTAGCGGCTGTTGCACGCGGAAAGGGCGAGGACCGCCAGGCCGAGTGCGACGAACTTGCTAATGTGCTGCATAATCGCTCCTAAAATAAAGTTGCATCATAATTGAACTAGGCTAAAATAAGAATTTTTGAAAGTAGTAAACAAAAGTTTTTGTAATTTTACGGCAAATGATCGCTTCTCGGCTTTTGCGGACCTTCTTTTTTTGTTTTGGCATTTTCTTTTTCGGAATGTCAAGTGCTGCTTCCTATAACCAAAATGGTTTGTACGGACTTAAATACGGGCCGAACCTCGCTTGGTCGCTGGCCGGCAACACGCCTTTTGTATGGGGACAGTGGCTTCCGCAGGCTACGGGAAATTTATCTTTCGATTGGATTGAACCGCTGAATGGCCTTCCATACGGGAATGATTTGGACTCGCGGGCGTCTTTTCTCCGGTTTAATACGGAATTGGTACTCTCTCCTTTTTATGGTGGGTTCCGTATGGGACTGGGTATCCGTCCGTTTCAAGCGAATCCTCAGATAGAGACCCGTTTTGTTTATGAGAATTACACTTATTTTAACTCCAACGTCGAAATGACGCTTTCGAGCAATAAAGAAAATGGGAACATTGCCGATTCTTGGACTGCGGATTGGATTACGAACCGTCTCTACAGTAATTCTTCTGTAGATTATATGCAGAACTTTGCTTTTTGGCTTGACTTGGACTACAGCTTTGGCAATGGGGGCCTTTTGGGCGGCGGCTTTCATTATACTTTGGTCGATGTCAACACAAGTTATGAAGGCAAGAGCTATGATTATACCCGGAACATTCCTGTCTTTAGCCGGGATTTCATCTTGGATTTTATTTTGTACGGGTGTTTCCCCGTGCATCCCAACTGGGCCCTGTCTTTTTATCTCTTGTCCTATAATACGGGTTATTCCCGGTCATCTGCGGGGACTTATTTAAAAGAACCATTGAGTTATGCCCTTATGTTGCTCGGCCCATCATTTACTTGGGATAAAAAGTTGAGTCGGGCAACGCTGATGGTTGGATTTTGGGAGAGAGAGAAAAAGCGTTATTATAAAGGACGCTTGTCTCAGCAATTTTTAATCCATCTGCAATATCAGCGGAACTTTGATTTCCCCGTCGCCCCCGTTCCACAGCGGTGAGAAAATTTTCTTTTCTTGTTTTTTGCCCGTTTTCGTTTTTTCTTGAGCGTTATCGTGGATGACTTTTGCTGTCCGCACCCAAAGCGATCCTGAATAATTTTGACCTTTGATGTCTATAACGGCAGGGAGATATATTCCATCATAGGAACTCCAAGTGTGAATCCTGATGTGCCGCTTCTCTCCTTTTGCTCCATTCATTTGTATGCTATCTGGATGAGGAGAATTGAATGTCAGTGAAAACCAAGTTTGTGAAAGGGCTGTGGCGAGTCTGTTTGAATTCTTGTTTGAACTATCTTTACAGGCGAAGTCGCCATTTGCGAGAAGTTCGAGATCATCCCATTTCAAGGGACTTATTCCGATGTATTCTTTCAAGTGGTGTATGGCCATTTGGCGTTTTATTTTTTGCGGAAGCATTTCGATGTAACGATAATTTGGGGTGGTGATGTATCGATACGAAGTTTTACCAGAAATGGTTATGTCGAAGGAATCCGGCGCTTGAACATGATGTTTCCAAAAAAGTTCGATGCGGATCCGGCTGTATTCTCGATTGATGAATTGCCCTTCTGCGGAAATTAACATAGATGAGTCGGAGAGTAGTACAGGGCATATATCTGCTCCATAAGTTTGTAGCGATAGAAGTATGATTAGGAAGATCCCTGTGTGTAAAAAAGAATTCATTATGGAACAAAGATAATTATTGCGGGAACTAAAAAAGCAAGAACCCCTTCTTCTTTCTACTAAGCGTTCGGAATATGGCGAAACCGATACCTAGGAGATTTAGAAAAAGGGGTTCCCGTTTAATTGCTGGGTCAGCTGATAGTTCGGCAACTGGCCCAGCTCTATGGATACGATACTTTTGAAAATTTCTCTAATTCATTCATGGACGCCTCTAAAAATTCATTTGCTCTGACCAGAAGCAGGTTCCCTCCGGGGAATATCGGTTTTGTAGAACCGACATTCAGGTTGGCACTGTAGGTGTGAGGATGGAACAATCGTGACACCGCAACAACGAGAAGCCGGTTCCCTTTTTGGGGAACGTCAGGATTCGAAGAGCCGGACTCTAGGCCGGCCCCGAAGGGGTGAGGATGGAACAATCGTGACACCGCAACAAATCAATTACAGCATTTCGCAGGTAGTAACTGAAGCCTGTTGCCGAGCCTAACATTGCTCAGCCAAATTAAGTTAAGCTAAGCCAAATTAAGCTAAATCAAATCAAACTAAGTCAAGCCACGCTGAATCAAGTTAAGCTATGCTAAGTTTTACCGCTGTATTCGGCTTTTGTAACAGTTGTCACATGAAGTGGCGAAAAGTGTTCAAACCGATTATCGCGATAGCAATCGCGCCCGCTAGCATGATTGAGGTTCCGAAGCGGATCTTGAATGTATCTATCCGCCTATATGACGCTTTGGTCACCCGCTATGGTTTAGTAAATTCTCCAAGCAGGTTACTTAAGGAAACGACTCTCTTGAGGGAACGACGTTTGCCTTGCTGAGATATGACCTCTTTTGTGCTTGCGTATTTGTCGGTGCAATTCGGCTATGTATATGCAGACATATACCCGCAGCTAGACCAAACGATACTCAAGCGATAAAGGCAAGCCTTTCGATCTTTGCTGCACTTAATTTGCGTATGGTTTTCTTCACCAAAGCCATTTTTAGTGGTTTCCTCATGCTATCTCTCCGGTTTTAATTAGGGTGAGATAATGCTGAATTTTATTTCCATAAAACAACTTTTTCAAGGAGTTCTCTTTGGAGATAGAATCTTTGGCTTATTGTTCTTCTCCTTCTGCAGCGGCTTCGCTGTTAGTATCGGAAGAGCCCTCTTCTGATGTGGAGATTGCGTCTGTTTCGGCGATATCGAACATTTTTACATCCTTCATCTTTTCGCGGAGTTTGGCCTCAATCTCATTGCAGATTTCTGTGTTGCTCTTGAGGAACAGGCGGGAACCTTCTCGACCTTGCCCGATGCGTTCTCCGTTGTAGGAGAACCAGGATCCGCTTTTTTCGATAACGTCAAGTTCTACGGCGAGGTCGAGGATGGAAGCTTCGCGGGAAATGCCTTGTCCGTAAAGGATATCGAATTCGCATTCGGTGAACGGAGCGGCAACCTTGTTTTTGACTACCTTAACGCGTGTGCGGTTTCCGATAATGTCATCTCCATTCTTGATTTGGGCGATGCGGCGGATGTCCAAGCGTTGTGTGGCATAGAATTTAAGGGCGTTGCCGCCGGTGGTTGTTTCCGGGTTGCCGAACATAATGCCGATTTTCATACGGAGCTGGTTGATGAATAGCATGCAAGTATTGGACTTGGAGAGAATTCCGGTGAGCTTGCGTAGGGCTTGGGACATCAGGCGAGCTTGAAGGCCGACGTGGTTGTCTCCCATTTCTCCGTTGATTTCTGCTTGCGGCACAAGGGCTGCGACTGAGTCGATAACGATGATGTCTATGGCTCCAGAGCGAACGAGCGTTTCTGCAATGTCGAGGGCCTGTTCGCCGGTATCTGGCTGGGAGACGAGTAGTTGCTCAATATTGATGCCGAGCTTCCGGGCGTATACCGCATCGAATGCGTGTTCCGCATCGATAAACGCCGCGACGCCGCCGAGTTTTTGTGCTTCTGCAATGGCATGGAGTGTAAGGGTGGTCTTGCCGGAAGATTCCGGTCCATAGATCTCGATGATACGTCCGCGGGGAAATCCACCGACGCCGAGAGCCATGTCCAGCTGGATGCATCCGGAAGGGATCACGGGGATATCCTGTTCCGGCTGGCTGCCGAGGCTCATGATGGCACCCTTGCCGAAGTTCTTTTCGATCTGTGCAATGGCTGCTTCTACTGCTTTTGCCTTTTCTCCGCTGAGGGGCTTGTTGAGGGTGGGAGCGTTCTTGTCTTTTTTAGCCATTTTTTTATTCTCCGATGTGTTTTGTTTCTTCATTAATATAACAATTACTGAACTTTTGTGCAAGTGCTTTTTTGTGTCAAAATAGCAATCCGCAGAGTGTTCAATACTTTAAAGACGCTTTTGTTGCGGATTTGTTCCCGGTCTCCCGAAAATTTTTCATTAAAGGCGAAAATTTTACGATTAGATGCCACTGCCATCCATACAAAGCCGACTGGTTTTTCGGTGGAACCTCCATCCGGCCCGGCGACTCCCGATGTGGCGACAGCCCAATCTGTGTTATAATGCTTGAGTGCGCCCTTGGCCATAGCCTTTACGACTTCTTCACTTACAGCTCCGAATTGATCGAGCATTTCTTGAGGCACCCCCAAGATATCGCGTTTAGCGTCATTCCAGTAAGTAACGGCTCCTCCTTTGAAAAAATCCGAGGCTCCAGGGAGATTGACGATTTCGCTTGCGATGAGGCCGCCTGTGCAGGATTCCGCTGTAGAAAGCGTTTCTTTGCGGGATTTTAAGAGTTCGGCAATCGTCTCCACCATATTCTTTCCGTCCGTAGAAACGATCAAATCCTTGTCGCCCAAAGCTTGGATGAGCTGTTTTTCAAGTTTCTCAAGAGTTTCCGCTGATTCGTGAGAATAGGTGCGGAAAATGATGGAATCTTTGACAGGGAGGCTAGACCAGGACGTTCCTTCGTGAAAATTCACTTTGGAGAAGCGTTCTCCCATATCGGATTCGCTGATACCCGATAGCCTGAGTTCCCTGCTGAAGAATTTGGACGGATGCTTTGTAGAAAGATAGGGTGCTACGTGGCGGTCGAACATTTCGCGGGCTTCGCGTGGCACTCCCGGTACGGCAAAGAGGGTTATTCCGTCTTTTGAAATACTGAATCCGGGAGCAGTTCCGATTGGGTTGTCAAGTACTTTGGAACCTTGCGGGAAGCATGCCTGGATTTTGTTGCTTGCTGGGTAGGCTTTGCCCTTTTTCGCAAAATAAGCTTTAATCGGTTTTTCCCATTCGGCAATGTATTCAAGCGGTGCGTTGAATGTAGTCGCAATTAGGTCCCGCGTCTTGTCGTCTTCCGTAGGGCCGAGGCCTCCGCTGAGAATAACTGTAGAAGCATCTGCCTTGCGGATCATTTCCCAAGTGACGGTCCAGACAGAAGCGTCATCAGGGAGGGTTATTTGATACGAAACATCAAAACCCATATCGCGCAAACGGCCCGCTATCCAGTGGGCGTTCGTGTTGAGTGTAAATCCTTGGGTGAGTTCCGTTCCCAAGTTTACAATGGCGACTTTATTGTTCGTTGTTTGATTCATTTCGTCTTCCTTGTTCTATAAGATAGAAACCGATTTTGTCAGAAAATGTCATTTTTCAAAAAAGGCCATTCTCCGTTTTTCAGTTCCTTAAAAAGTCTGGTTTCTCCGGCTTTATAATGCACCTAAAGATAAATTCTGTATCTCTTTTTGTTATAATTATGGGCGATGCGGGTCTCTCGTCACATTTTTTCCTTGCTGGTACTTGCCGTTTTTGCGCTACACTTCCGTGCGGAAGCGGATGACCGGATTGTGAAAGGGAAAACGGGCGTTCCAAGTATAGACTCCCTCCCTGTTTATGAGTGGGATGTGCCAACGGATCACAAATCGCTTCCCCTTACCCTAATCTGCGGAATTTTTCCGGGCGGCGGGCAATATTACACAGGGCATTACATTCGGGGCGGATTCATTACTGCTATTGAACTCGGACTTGCTTATGAAGTGTTCGTGAATAAGGCATATCAGAAACAGAAGCGTTTCGATCAGGCAAAGGAGTTCCAGGATTCCGTGATGCTCTATACGCAAAAAATGCTTTCTTCCCGCGATAGCTTGGAATTGTTTCAGGAGAGACGCAATAAGTATGCGGAGCGCATCCGCACGTTCAGCGACCGTAAAATCGAGGAAGAAGATCTTCGCAAGTCCGAATTTACGTGGATGATAGGCCTTCACGTCTACAGCCTTTTCGACGCTTACGGAATTTGGGTAAATGATAGAGGGCATAGCGTGGAATACCGGCCAGTGAAATCGGCCTTTTTGAGATCGCTCGTCCCGGGCTGGGGGCAGATGTACAATAGGGAGTATGGAAAGGCGGGGCTTGTGTATATGGGACTTATGGGGGCTGTCGTGAGCGTCAAGTCGCGCCAGCATGTTATTGAATATTATTTGGACCGCAAGCATGCTTTGGAAAAAGAGGATTCATCTAATAGCGATCTGGATGATATCGAGGAACAGATAACTTATTACCGGAAGAACCGCAACCAATATATTTGGGGTATAGCTTTAATTTATATGTATTCGATGGGCGATGCTGTGGTGGATGCGATGATGAGTGATTTTGATAACCCCGTCCATTTTGCTATGGGACCGGATTTTAATGGTGGAATAGAGGCCAGCCTTTCAATAGATTTTTGAAATTTTTGAAAAAAACGACAAAATGGTGCGCAAGAGATCACGGGAAAAGAGAAAACGTTCGTTTTGGGGTGCTTATGTATATAAAAAAATAACATTACGTAAATATTTTTTATATTGTCAAGTAGGCTTGTTGGATATTTAAGGAACGGGGGTTCCTATTATGATTGGGTTCTATAGAAGAAATATGAGAAATTTGTGTACCCTTTTATTGACGGGTACGTTAACAAGTGGCGCGTTTGCCGCTGCCGTGGCTCCTTTGTACTTTGTAAATCCCACGACCCTTACGAATGTTCCGGCTGATTCTCAGCAGGGGTACTGGAATTATCTAATGAAATATAAGGCGTGGGGCACAGAGGGCATTACCTTTATCGGCATGAATATAAAGATGCCTGACAGCAGCGGTTACTTTGGCACAGCTACGGGTGATTTTACTGCAGGGAATGACCAGCACATTGTCGGTGGTCCGATCATCATCGGCGGAAATATTACTCTTGGTACGGGATCTGACCAGTTTTTGACTGGACCTGTGCGTGCGTCTGGAGGTTTTACTGCAGGGCCTAATGCTATAAATAAATTTTTCGGGATTAACTGTGTGGCGGGCACTGCAAATGAAAATGCGCAAAACGGCATAAGTAATGCGGGTGGTACTTTGTATCAAGGAGCAAATGCTTCAAGTGGGGCTTGTAAACCCGATTCCCTTGTTCCTTCTGTGTGGACGACGATGGCCGTTCCTCAATTGGATGATGCCGGAGTCGTTTATGGAGCGGCTCTTTCTGCTAATAACAGTACTATCTATATAGATGTTCCTCCAAAAACATCATCAGATTCGGGAGTATACGATCTTTATCTTGAGGGAATTTCTTTTTCGAACGATAGCCGTTTGTATGTGCGTATGCCTGAGGGAGGGCGCTTGACCCGTGTATTCCTGAATACAAATATCTCCTTTGGCAAAGGATCTAAAATTCAGATTACGTATGTGGGATCGGGCAGTACTTATGACTATACTGCAAAAAAGTATACTTCGGTGGTTTCCTCTTCAACAGTTCAAAATACCAATTATGCTGGCAACCTTCTGTTTTATATGAAGGGGGATATGAGCTGGCCCGCCTTTTCTTCAACGGATACGATACAGGGGTCTTTTATTTCTGCCGGTACGATGACCTTGCAGCAGCAAATGACGCTTGCAGGCCAGTTGATTGCAACGAACCTTTCTATTAATGCGAATTTTGATGGTACTGGTTTCCGTTATGTTCCGTTCGATCCTCCTGTACTGGATCCGACGGCTCTTTCCGGTGGCGTGTTTATCGAAAATAATCAGAATCAAGAAGTCCGCATGTCTTTAGATACGCTCGCTTCTACTCAAGTTTCTTTTAGGTATTGCTTTACGCTGAATGAAACGGATTCTTCTGTTTCGGCATCAAAGGACGATTTTGATCTTTCGACGATGCCGATGAAGATCTGCGGATCGGATACGGGTTCTGTGGCCATAGCGGAGGGCGACTCCATTTCTGGGGAGAAGGTCTATGTAAATGTGAAACTGGATGGTTTAAAGGAGGGCACAGAGTATTTTCGCCTGTATATCTTTGACCTAGCGGGAGCCGTGCTTCCGAACAATCTCCGCACAGGTTACTTTACGCTTGCCATTACGGATGTGGATGCAAATATCTTTCCGGTTTTGAATGACACTTCGTTGACTGTTGCAGAAAATACGGTAGGTACGTTTGCCACTCTTGTGGGCACCGATAAGAATGCTGAAGATACCCTGACGTATTCTGTGTTGAGCGGAGATACAGCATTATTTACTGTTTCTTCTTCGGGAAATGTCTCCGTCAAGACGGGGAAAAATCTGGATTTTGAAACACATGATCCTTCCTATGAGCTTCTGGTGAGAATCTTTGATGGCGAGGATTATGATACATCTAAAGTTACTATTAGAGTACTGGATGTGAATGAGTCTCCGTCTCTTCGCGACACAGTTCTGAGCGTGAAGGAGAACGTTTCTGTGGGGACCTCGGTGGGGATAGTTTCTGGCTCGGACCCTGACACGGCTGCGGGCTACTCGACCCTGCGCTACAGCCTCGTGTCCGGGGACACCTCCGCGTTCGCGATGGATCCCTCGACGGGGAAGCTTACGACGCGGACCTCGATCGACTACGAGACGAAGTCGTCGTACACGCTCGTGGTGCGGGTCTCGGACGGTTCGCTGAGCGGGACGGGGAATGTGACGGTCAGGGTGGAGGACGTGAACGAGCGGCCTTCGGTGACGGCGTCTACGTTCAGGATCGCGGAGACTGCGGCCGCGGGTTCTCTGATCGACACGGTGGAAGCCCGGGACCCTGACGGGGACCTGCTGACGTACTCGGTCCTGAGGGACACGAGCGGGAAGTTCAGGGTGGACCCCTCGACGGGGGCGCTGTCGCTCCGCGACGGGGAGACCGTGGACTACGAGTTGACGAGGATGTACGGGATCACGGTGGTGGCGACTGACCCGGACGGCCTGTCGGACACTGCGGAGATAAGGATCGACGTGACCGACGAGAAGGAGGTGGTTGAGATCACGTACGCGGAGGCGGGGGACTCGAGCTGGACCTACCCTGACACGGTGCGGACGAACCGGGGGACGATATACGTTGAGTGGACGGAGGACGGGCGGCTCCGCGACAGCACGGTGAGCCTTGTGGACGGGAAGAACGTGATGATCGTGAGCTACCAGGAGGGCTCGGACACGCTGGTCGTGTACCGGAGCTCGAGGATCCCGGACGTGGCGATCTCTGCGTCGGGCGACACGTCGGGCCGGCCGTCGGGCGTGACGATAGTGGAGGCGAAGGACGCTGGGGACACGGCGAGCTACGTGCGCTCGAGGTCGGTTGACGTCTCCCTCTCGGTGACGGACTCGTCGGGTACCTCTCCGCGGACGGACACTCTCTCGGTGAACGTGAGCCTGGATACGGTGTCAGTGACGGCGAAGGAGATCAAGACAGCGGAGGGGACGATAGGGAAGGTTGACCTCGGCGACGGATCGGCGCAGCCTGACGGGGAAGTGACGCACGCTGTGCTCGGTCCGGACCTGATGTCGGTGTCGTACTACGACACGACGGCCTCGGGAACGGCCGTGAGGGTGACGTACTACACGGACGGGGACGGCAAGCGTCTCGTGGACTCCGAGGGGAGGGAATATTGCGAGGTCTCCTACGCCTACTACTCCGCCGCGGACGGAAAGTACGTGACGCTCGCCTACACGGTGGACGAGGACGGTTATGTGAAGACGGACGGGGACGGGAATACGCTCTACACGGTTTCGTACACCTACACGGACCCGAAGACGAAGAGGGACCTGACGGTTTCGTACACGGTGGACTCGGAAGGGAACGAGAGCCTCGACGGGGACGGGAACATGCTGTACGACGTGACGTACCGCTACACGGACTCCTACGGTAACGGGTCGAGCGCGACCGCGCTGGTTGTCGTGGACCTGGTCCCCCCCGTGGTGAAGATAGTGACGCCGGAGGACATGTCGAGGACGGGCGAGCTTTCGGTATCGGTGGTGTGGACCGTGGACGGGGTGGAGCAGGACACGCTCACGACGCAGGGCCTCTCCGACGGGGTGAACCGGATCATCCGGACTTACCGCGACAAGGCGGGGAACGAGGGCTCGGACACGGTGAACGTGCTGCTGAAGGCGGGCAAGGTGATCACGGTGGAGGTGGAGAAGGGCCTCGTCTCTCCGACGACGAAGACGGTGGAGAAGTACACGGCGGCGGCGACGACGGCCGTGGAGGGCGCGAGCTACGGGGTTAGCTTCCTGAACGCGCGCACGGGCCTTGAGGAAGAAGTCCTAGTCGGCACGGAAAGCGGAAGCGTGGCCGGTTCATATAGTGAACCGTATACAGGGCTTTCGGGCACCCACCTCGGCCCGACGCTCGTGGTTACGGCCCAGGTTCCCGCCGTGAACGGGACTGGCACGTCTGCGACGCTGTCGAGCATCGTCGAGAACGGGTACGTGTCGCTGGACACTGGCGGCGGCTGGGACCGCACGATGATCCCCGCGGACGAGTACGTGGATGACTACTGCAGCGAGGCCTTCCGGAAGTCGTACGACAGCGTGGGCTCGGAGGCGAGCCTCTACACGAACTACTTCAGGATGGACGTGTGGGTGTTCACTACGCTCGGCTCCTATGTCGGGGAGTACGCCTTCAACGAGAAGGCGGGCTCGTCGTCGTACGTGGACGGGAAGGGGATGATCACGCTGTACTTCGAGCTGAAGCCTGACGGGGACGGCTACCTGAAGGCTTCCGACGGCCGCCTGCTCGGCACCGGCGCGTACATCTTCAAGGCGTCGGTGACGATGACGTCGGTCCTCGAGTGCGGGCTGCCGGACTACAGGAAGGGCTACAGGCGCGTGGCGAAGGACGACCTCCTCGAGTCCTGGGGCTACAAGCGCCCCCGGAACTGAATCTTCCCGGATTAAGTCAAACCAGGCTCTCACAAAAGAGCCTTCTTTTTTTAAGATTTTTCTGTGACTAACGGAGATTGTTTGATTCCTCCGTAGATCGTTTCGAATGTACCGAGCAATTTCCCGGTAGAAGTCTCTCCAATTTCAAATCGGGTTACCATAGTATAGGGAAATTGACCTTCCACGAATTTTTCGTCCGGGACTTTGCAAATGGAGTGCTCGATGGCAGCAATGACTCCGGCGTGTGTTACAAACAGCACTTCTTCTTCGCCGAGAAGTTCTTTAATGAATGCCGTAACCCGCTTATCCATATCATGAAAAGATTCTCCGTTTGGAAAGCGGAATCCACGGAGGTCTGCCTTCCAGGCTGCCATTTCCTCTCTAGGCACTTCTGTGAGTTTCTGCCCTTCCCAAGAACCGAAGTTGAGCTCGATGATGGCCTCTTTGGGCTCTATAGGTAGTTCCAATTCGTTTGATACTTTCCCGGCTAGTTTGATGCAGCGCTTTAAGGGGCTTGAAAAAAGACGCTTTGCCTCGCAATGTGCGGCAAGAACTTTCAGCGCCGGCGGATATTCTTCTTCAAAATCGGGAGATACATCGAAATCGGTGCGTCCATAGCAGACATCGGCTGGATTGTATGGCTTTGTATGACGGAGAGTCCAGAGAATCATAATAAAAATCCAAAAAAAATCCCTAGACTACCCTTACACATAAAGATTCACAAGTCCGTTGCTGCTTTCGCTCTGGCGGGGTGCCCGCAAATAATCATTGAAAGGGGTCTAGGGATTATCCAATATAGAAAATTTTAAAAATATATTGTAGGGCACTTCTAAAAAGTAATCTATGGCAAAAAAGGCTATGCCGCTCAAAGAAGTCTTTAGTAGGGATGTCTTGCTCTATCGTCTGCGTTTCGGTTATATTCAAGAGTTCCCGTTTTTGTTTGGCCCCATTCATTCTTTCGCGAATAATTTTTAGAAGAGTCCCGTAATGATTGATTTTTTTGCTAACTTTGGCCGAAAGTTAAGAAGGTGAGCTGAGATTGTGAATCTGTATAACAAAAAAAATAGAAAAGCAAGTTTTTTGCATACTTTTTATTGTAAAAAAAAGAAAATATTTTAAAATGTTGTTTATATTTAACAATAGGGTGCTTGATTTTTAAGGAACGGGGGTTCCTATGGCTGGGTGTAATTGTAAAAAAATAAAAGTCTTGCTGGCTTTGGTGCTCGTAAGTGCCTTGTTCAGCGCGGTTTCTGCGTCTTCTTCTACCGCAGTTTCTCCAATGTATTTTTCCACGCTGGGTTCTCCTTCGACGTCTGCTGATTCGGGAGAACAGCTTGCCTATTGGAAATCTTTGATGAAGTACAAACTGTGGGGAACCAAAGGCATCAATTTTAATAAACAGAATGTAAAAATTGCAGATTCTAGTGGATACAATGGCACGGCTACAGGTGACGTTGTTTTTTCAAATGGAGGACACACTCTTGGCGGGCCGCTCCTTGTTGGTGGAAATTTGCGTTTTTCTTATCCCGGATCTTCTCCTAGCAAGGATTCCTTGCTGAAGGGGCCTGCCCGCGTTTTGGGAAATTTGTTGCTCGCTGCTTGGTACAATCCCACAGAAACTGTCTATCAGGGCGATTATTGCATTCAGGGACAGGATTCCGTTACGGGTGGGTCTTCTGACCATACGGAGGTGCAGAGATGGGAACAATATGTCACGGGAAACGTTTATGCTCCGTTCACGGGAGCCGATGCCGCTTATAATGCCTGTCCTTCTTCCGTGCCTGCTGTCGATACTTTTCTGACTGTGCCGGTGCTTCCTGAACCTTCGAACTGGGACGAAGGCATTTCAATGACTGCAGGGGTTGCTGAAACGACTTTTGTCGATGTTCCTCCTGAAACCGAATCGGACTCTGGAGCTTATGATAAGTACATTACTAAAATAGAGATGAGTGGATATGTCAATAAGTATCTGTTCATCCGGATGCCTTCTGATGGGCGTTTAACCCGCATTTTTGTCCGCGATACCATAGCAATTGACGCGAGTGCCAACAGTGCGGTGATACATGTCATCTATGTCAATGATGATGCCACATTTAATACAACGACAAAATCATGGGATAATTTTGATGCGTTGAAGGCGACTTTTGTGACCAATGCGGATTATGCGGGTAATCTGCTCTTTTATACAAACAAAGATATTGTCTGGAATGCCATGATCGCGCCTTCCTATCAAGGTACGTTTATGACGACGGGAACTTTTACCATCAAGGATCATTTTGTCTTGGCGGGCCAGTTGATTTCCGACAGCTTATTTTTTGAATCGGATATAACCGGTGATTTCCGTTATGTTCCGTTTAATCCAAGCATTTTGAGCATAGATCCGACAGCGCTTGCGAGTGGTTCCTTTATTGAAAATAATAAGAATCAGTCCGTGCCGATTACTTTGGATTCAGTAACGACAGTTGATGTTTATTTTGATTATTGCTTTGACCTTCCTAAATTGGCGGCTGTTAACTTTGCAAGTATTGCTGATTTTGATACAACTGCTGCAACGGGACATCCTATTCCTATTTGCGGAATAGACACGGAAACAGTCGAAATTGCAAGCGGTTCGCTTATTCCCAAAGATTCGGTTTTTGTGAATGTGGTAAAAGATGGTCTGATTGAAGGCTTGGAATCT
>JALNVO010000034.1 GCA_023231365.1 Fibrobacteraceae bacterium
GTGCAGTAGGATTCAAGTTCATACTCATCATTTGGGTGGCTTTCCTTTCCGCTACGCTCCTCGCCAAAGAGATGACGGGAAGCCTCGCGTGGGGTTCCCTCCTCGGATTTTTATATGCGTTTTCGCCACAATATTTCAGCTACGTATACGGCGGGCACGATGGAAAGATGATGGTCTTTGCCATTGCACCGCTAGCGATACTTTCCATACAAAAGATTATCCGGGAAGGAAGTCTCAAGTATTTTGCGATATTCGCGTTGGCCGTCGTGTGGATGATACTAGGTTCGCACTTGCAACTCACTTATCTCTTCCTCTGGGGAGCCGGATTCTATGCTCTCTTTGAAATGCTCGCGCTTTCCACTTCTTGGAAGATGCGGACAAAGCGCTTGGGAATAGCTGCAGGAGCACTTGCCATTGCACTCGGCATGTCCCTGTTCCAGATCCTTCCCCCCTATCTCTACACCACGGCAGAATCGGTCCGAGGCTCGGGAGAAAAGACAAACTATGGGCATTCCTCAAGCTGGTCGCTCCATCAAGAAGAGCTCGCCTCAATGATCATTCCGGGATTCCTCGGCGTAGACGTCTATGAACAAAAGGACGGAGCAAACGGGCCGGAACTCGACGGTAGCGCTCTTGTAGACGTTTCCATTGCAGATTATCAAAAAGCCGGGCTCCAAGGATCTCCTTTCTATTGGGGCCACAACTCATTCAAGCTCAACCACGACAGCGCGGGCATCGTTCTCACGTTCCTCGCCTTTCTCTGCTTCTTCATCAAGGACAAACGCCGCTGGGCCGCTTTCTGGTTCGTCGGCGGAGCCGTTGCTCTTTCCTATGCAATGGGCGCCCATTCTCCGTTGTTCAAGCTATGGTTTACAATCATACCCGGAATGAAAAGTTTCCGCGCACCCAGTATGGCGATGTTCTGGCTTCCGCTCCTGATGCTGATGATGGCGGCGCCGGTCCTCAAAGAATTCGGAGATCCGCAAAACAAGAAGAACCTCAAAGCAGGCCTTATCATGTTCCTAGCGCTTCTTGTCTTAGTCCTCATCTCCCGCTTTGTCTGGACAAGTCTTCTCGGCATTCCGGGGCTCTTGCTCGCCACTGCTTATGGGCTTGTTCTCATTGCAGTCTTGAACGTACTCGACCGCAATGTTCCTTTCAGTGCGGCACAAATCGCCAAGTCTATCTCCAGCGGGCTACAAGGTTCTTCCAAACTGGAACTTTCGATGATACTCATCCCCTTCCTCCTCATCGGCGTATTCATGCTCTCCGGTGAGAATGTAGTGACGAATCCAGAAACAGCCCCCTACTTCAAGGGCCTCAACACAGCCGTCATGAGCTTCTCCGCGAACCTCATCTGGCCTAGCTTCATCCTTGCCGCTATTGCTACAATCGCTGTGTGGTTCGTCCTCTGCACCAAACTTCCTACAGTCAAAAAAGCGGCGATTCTCGCCATCGCAGCAGGAATTGAGCTCTACACAATCGACGGCGCTTTCGTCCAGAACGTTCCCGAAAACGAATACGTGCAGGTTTCCAACCCGGTAATTGCCGCGATTCATGCCGAGCACCCGGATGAACTCAATCGCCCGAGAGTGTTTTCAATCGCCCAAGACAAGGCTCTCAGCGGGAATTCCTTCCCGCTTTACGACCTCCGCAACACAGAAGGCTTCCACGATAACGAACTTGCAAGCTACAGAGCCTTCCGCGGCGGGCAGAGCGATGAGAACTACATGTACAACATAAATCAAGTTGCACAGGGAACAGCGACGAACGCATTCCTCGACTTGATGAATGTTGGCGACATCATCTATGACACCCGCGCAGGGACAATGTATTTCCCGAATCGCACAGCGGTAGGTGAAGCCAAACTCTATGGCGATGTAGCCGTAATGAATGATGCCCAAGCAATTGCTGAACTCCGAAGCGGCTTTGATTATCAAAACAAAATAATTCTTTCCGAAAAGCCAGAAAGCGCAACCACAGGAATTCCCCAGGGCTATGCGAAAGTAATCGACCGTCCCAAAATGGATAACATTACATACGAAGTAAATTCCGACAGACCGGCATTTATGTTCTCCTCTGGCAACTACCATCGCTATTGGAAAGCGACAGTCAATGGAAAACCCGCCAAGGTTTACAAAGCCTTTGGCACGCTCCGAGCAGTACAAGTTCCAGAAGGGAAATCCATCGTCAAACTAGAATATCGCTCCGATGCCGTCCGAAATTCGCTCTATGTAGGCCTCGCCGCACTGGTAATATTCATTACTATAATCATAACTGGCGCAATATTCAAACAAAAAAAAGCGGCATAAATCAAGTAAGCCAAGACCATCCCACTTAAACGGGATGGCTTGGAAAAGCCCTATAAGTCGATAAACACAGCCTGCGCCTAGATGACGCGGGCTTTCTCTTTGTTCAAGTCCAAATAAATTTTATCCATCACCCTCGAAAGGGGCGCCATGCTTTATGCTTTACTGTCTTCAATCTGGTCCAAAACCTCCAGTTCCCGAATTTGTACTTCAGATATCCTATGAATGCAGAGATGCTGTACTTGGCTATACAAAGCAATACACTGAAGAAAAAGCCAGTAGCCATCTTTGCGTAGCGTTTCTTGGAAAAAAATAATCTACGAGTAGCCGAATGCTGCGATTCCTACATTGTTAGGCGACTCGGGAATATAGGGTGAATGCAAAATGATACTTGCAAAGCCATTCGCTAAACATTCTGCCTTGAAAAATCTTTCTTCATTGTTAGTCGGCCCGGACAACCAGACACGAACACTTGAAAGGCTTTTTTGTTTAAACTCTGATCTCTCCCGTATAGCGGGTAGTTTTTGGAAACGAGACTCTCGCGTTTCCCTTGTCTAAAGAGCATTACAAAGCAAATTCCAAGATAAATTAAACAGTGCTTTAGCCTATCACTTTACTGTAATTTCCGGCGAAGTCGCAGAAAGCAAGTACTCCCATTCCGCCCGGATCTTGTCATATTCCGACGGATCAGCATAAATCGCAAAGGTCGTCCACTTATAGCCTCCATTGATTTTTTCGTAAGAAACATATTCCGGCTCGCTGTTGAATGCAGGGACGTTCTTCACCACGAGATCCTTACCGTCGGCAGTCACATTCAAAACACTGGTGAATTCCGTTTCGTGGGGCATACGGATCGGCAGATAACGCACGCGAACCTTTGGCAAATGCATAATAGTGCGTTCCCAGATATTCGGATAATGGCCCTTGAATCCGTCAGAACTCTTTCCAAAATAATGCTTGGAAGTAAACGTGACAATTAATTTGAGAGGCTTGTCAAAATCTGTCACATTTTCCGTCTTGACCTGCGAGATGGAAACATCCGGCACGCCTTGAGAAAGCAGGCCCAGAACGAGGTCCTCATCTTCCTTGGCATCGCGGCCATAAAGCTTGTTGCGAAGTGCACTTGCGAATTTTCCAGTAAGGCAAAGCGAATCGCGGAACTCAGCAGAGCCATCTGCTGCGATATGCAGCCGGTGATACAAAAACACCTGATGTTCCTTTTCATCTTCCAAAACGGGAGTCACCGCGACACGGCTTGAATCGCCGTCCACAATAAGCGCCACCTTTCCTTCCATATCCAACGGGACCGGGCGATCATTGCCCGCCTTATCAGATGGATCCACCCACATTTCTGGATTTTTTTCACCTTTCGGAATATAAAGCATCATATGATTGAATTGTTGAATGGACGGAAGCGATTCAAAACCAGCTTCGGTCAGATGAATGGCAACAAGCTTGCTCTTTACACCGATAGCATCCAGCATTTCCTTTAAAAGAAGGCCCTGGTCCTTGCAATCCCCGCTCCGCTCTTTGAGAGTTGTTTCCGCTGTCTGTGGAATGAGCGAATGTCCGCCGAATCGTATGTCGCGGTAGCGGATGTTCTCTCGCACAAACTTAATTTCAGCCTTAATCGCTTCAAGCCCGAGTCGGGAACCGCGTACCTCAAACGACTTTTCACGCACAGCCACTGAATTCTTGAATTGGTGACGGATCAAATTTTCATATTCGCGACCGACGTCCGCCCATGTGCGCTTTCCCGTCAAAAGAAATCCGGCCCCATAATCTCGGTACACGGGCATATACGGCTCCTTGCGGATAACGACTGGATTCTCTATTCTCCATTCCTTGCCATCTTTCAGAATATCGTCTGTAAGAGGCCCATATTCTTCCGTGACGAAGCGGGTTGTATCTGCAAGGATTTTAAACGAAGTTGTGCGGACGGGCACATCCAGACTTGCTTCAAAGCTTACAAAAGGAATCACACCATAATTTTCAATACTCGTCCGCGATATCTGGAGAAACACGAAATCGCCCGGAGCGAGATCCTGAAGCGGAAAATGCGCTGTCTGCATTTCATTATCGAGGCCGAGCTCCGTCGCATAAGTGATATATACACCCTGAAGTTCCACCTTGCGTTTTAAAGTCATTGTGGAATCATAAATTTCAAGGGCATTTACAAAGATTCGGTCATAGCCAGGCAAAAAATCAAATGTCAGCTCGGAATAAATGCCTACTCCGCGCGTATCCAGAATTTCGAGCAGCATTTCGCGAGTGCGCACCCAGGACTTGTCCTTGTCCGCACGCAAAATTTCACGGACAAAGTGAACCGCTGCGGGGAAGCCGTCATTCTTTGCCTTTTCCGAAAAAGCCTTATCCACCAAAGCCTTAAGAGCCACAGGGCGCATTTCCACTGCAGCTATCGGCTTTTGGAGGGTGCGATTGTCCGCTTTGCCGAGGAAAGCCTTGGTCGCCGAGAGGAAACTCTTAATGTCTTCATCGTCTTCATGAAGAAGCAATGCGTGAGAAAGAGACTTTTCCGCATTCATATAACTCTTGGAATAGAACTGCACCTTGCCGCGCATCGCCCAAACGCGATAATCGGAAGATCCGAGGGGAAGCACCTGTTCGCTAATCGCTAAAGCCTCCGGGTAGCGGCCCAAGAAAACAAGAGCATCCATCAAAGTCAAACCCAAATCCACGCTCATTCCAAAACGTTTTTCAGTCGCATACAGCACATCTACTGCTTCCGCATACTGATCCATTCCCATATATGTCTTTGCCAAATAGACGCCCAATCTCGAAGAAGGCTGTTTATCGTACAAATTCTGCACAACGGCAAGCGATTGCGTACGCTGTCCGAGCCCCCAAAGAGCATCCGATAAATTAATCACATATTCCGGATTGTTCGGCGTGTACCGGAGCGCCATTTCCGCATACTTGCGCGCCTCGCCATAATCCATCAATTCTTCATACATTTCATCCAAAATGGACAATAAACGACCGCTTTTGCGAACCAAATCCATTTCGCTCAAAAAATGGTTCACGCCCGGCCCATAAAGGCCTTTCATTTGGTAGACAAAACCGCAATTGATGAGGTAAAGCGGCTCTTCCGGGTCCATTTTGTTCGCCTTTTCAAAATAGGAAAGCGCCACCAGAGGCTGGTTTTCCTCCAAACGCAAAAGCCCGACCTGGCTTACTACAGCCGCATTGAACTTCAAAGATTTCGCATCGGAAAGCGCTTGCGGCTTTTCTAAGAGGGTTACTCCATCAATCGCGCGGGAAAGAGCCTTTGCGTATTTTCTATAGAGCACTTCTTGCGCCCAGCCCGAAACGAGAATTCCCCGTCCATTGTCATAGAAAAAACGACCCACATATTTGAAATCAAAGCCGTTCACCACCCGCGTACAAGTGAAGTTGTCTATAAACTTATCCGCCGTCCCCCCCCTTGTGCGGGAAACTTCCAGCGATTCATCTTTTGGATCGAGGCCCAACCGCACCAAAAGCACTTTGAATAAATCCCTAGAACTCACTTCGGAGGGATCGATGATAGTGCCATATACGAAGAAAGCTATTTCTTCAGCCATATTTGCAAGCACCAAATCCGGATCGCCGTTTTCCGCAGCAACGCTTGCCCAATTGTGCCACATCGTATCCGCGACCGCCCACCGGTAACCCAAAGCCTTTGATTCATATTCCTTCACCACATCTTTTGAAATTTCATTTTCAGACTGCGCATTCTTTAATGAAGAAGAAAGTTCGAAACCCGCAAAGAACTTGCGCCATTCTTCCTTGAAATTTTCGCGTTTGGCCAAAGAATCAGTTACCGATAAACTAAGAAAAAAGACCCGACCACCCGCAGAGACCACAAAACCGGCAGCTTCCGTCGAAGCATCGGCACTATTCCCCGCAGTCTCCCAAAACGCACCCGCCATATCCAACTCATTAGCAGGAGTAACTGCGGCATAACTTGTCTTTTTATAAGAAAGTCCGCGGCCCTGCATTTCAGCACGGGCCCGGTCCATTACGGCAGCACTTTCACCACGTCCGAGCGTAATTTCCTGAACTTCGGCACGGCGGCCCGTAGAAGCATTGAAGAATTCAAGTGGCGCCGTTTTATCTGCAGGATCGCTCACCAAACCCCAATCCCCATTCGGCAACCGGAAGGAGTAATCCGCACGGGAAAACGACAAGGCTCCCGGCATTGCGTTGGATTTACCCGCCCCCGCGGATGAAGAATTGGAGGGATTTCTATAATCAGAAGAATAGCCGGAATGATCGTCACCATTCTCCACGGGAATCTCAGGGTGAGATGCGCAAGAAATGACAAAAAAAGCACAAAAAAGGTAAAAGCAGCCTATCCGGGATTTGTTTTTAATCATCATCCGACCTAATGGGTAGAAAAAGCGAAGAAAAGACCTCGCAACACCTTGAAATTTTAGTAAATTTCAGCCATCGCAACTCTCCTTTTTATTAGGAGATAGCAGTTTCACAATCAACAAAAGGATCCTTCAATGGCTCTCAAACTTGGTATCAATGGTTTCGGTCGTATTGGCCGTATGGTTTTCCGCGCAGCAGTCGAAAACTTCTCTAAGGACATTCAGGTTGTCGGAATCAACGACCTTCTTGATGCGGACTATCTCGCATATATGCTGAAGTATGATTCCGTCCACGGTCAATTCAAGCACGACATCAAGGTTGAAGGCCACTTCCTTATCGTTGATGGCAACAAAATTCAGATCTTTGCAGAAAAAGATCCGACCGCTATCACTTGGGGCGCTTTGAACGTCGACGTCGTTGTCGAATCCACCGGATTCTTCCTCACCGAAGAACTCGCTGCAGCTCACCTTAAGGCTGGCGCTAAGAAGGTCATCATGTCTGCTCCGTCCAAGGATGCAACTCCGATGTTCGTCTATGGCGTGAACCACAAGACCTATGCAGGTCAGAAGATCATTTCCAACGCTTCTTGCACCACCAACTGCCTTGCCCCGATCTCTAAGGTTCTCGACGAGAAGTTCGGCATTGTCCGCGGTCTCATGACCACCGTTCATGCTGCAACAGCAACTCAGAAGACCGTTGATGGCCCGTCCAAGAAGGATTGGCGCGGTGGCCGTGGCATCCTCGAAAACATCATCCCGTCTTCCACGGGTGCTGCTAAGGCTGTCGGCAAGGTTCTTCCGCAACTCAACGGCAAGCTCACCGGTATGTCCCTCCGCGTTCCTACCTCTGACGTTTCCTTTGTCGATCTCACTTGCGAACTCAAGAAGGCCGCTACTTATGAAGAAATCTGCAAGGCCATGAAGGAAGCTTCCGAAGGCGAACTCAAGGGCATTCTCGGTTACACCGACGAAGCCGTTGTTTCCACCGACTTCCGCAATGACGCCCGCACTTCCATTTTCGACGTTAAGGCCGGCATCCAGCTCGACCCGACATTCGTCAAGGTCTGCTCTTGGTACGATAACGAATGGGGCTATAGCAACAAGGTTTGCGAAATGGCTCGCGTGATCACCAAGTAATTCTGTCTTTCATGAGATAAGAGAGCGGTTCCCCACAAGGGAACCGTTTTTTTGCATAATTTTTAAAATTTGTTATTTTTGTACAATCTTATCCAGGAGATAAAAATGCAGATGAACAAATTACTCCCTCTTTCCTGTACAATAGCCTTTTTCTTAGTCGGTTGCACATCTCATCCACACGTAAGTTTAGATCCTTCTTGGTCACAAAAACCGCAAACTTTAAACGTTTTCTTTGCGGCTCCGGTAATCACGAACCTCGATGATTTCGCCGACGACAATCCCGAAGGGAAAGATAACTCAGGCGAATGGTTCCGCAGCAAATTTGATTCTACGAT
This sequence comes from Fibrobacteraceae bacterium, assembly GCA_023231365.1. Taxonomy (GTDB): domain Bacteria; phylum Fibrobacterota; class Fibrobacteria; order Fibrobacterales; family Fibrobacteraceae; genus Hallerella. Next base: position 8,158 of record JALNVO010000034.1, read on the forward strand.
GAAAGCTCAGTCCGGTTTGAATGTTACAGTCACTTTGCAGAACGATTCTCTTTTCCGCTCGGACAGGGATACTCTAGACAACAAGACCATCTCTTACCCGCGCACGACAATACCTCTTACTGGTGATGTAGTCCTTTGCATTTCCCCTATCCGCGTTTCTCGCCATACGGAGACATCTACTTCTATGGGCGGAATGAACACTATGGGCGGAGGAATGAACGGAGGTTTCGGGGTCAGCCAAACGACAACGACCTCGCTTGTCTTTGAAGGCGAATATGCCTATTATGATGCGAGGACCAATAAACGCCTAGCCTTTGGCACGTTGAATGTATCTCGCAATTTTGGCTTTGTAATGACCAAATCGGATTGGATAAAAAATATTGCCGTAGCAACTAAACAAATTTTCGACAAGACGCCAATCCATAAATAATCGACAAACTGACAGAAGAAAGACTCTCAATACGGGAGTCTTCGTTTTTATCTACTTTTCCCCTATGTTCCGAATTTTTGCATCCCTAATACTAATCCTCACATTTTGCGAACTTAGCTCATGTGCAGCTTATATCAATCAAATTTATTACGAACCTTTTGAGAGCATAGACAATCCTGAAAAACTTCCATTTGAAGCTGCCGTCTATAGAACTCGGGATTTCAGCCTAATGGGATTCGCCTTTACGCCAATCCTATTTTTTCCTGCATTTCCAGAAGATGGCCCCTATGACGATGTCAAAAACAGTTTCCGTTTGAATGTCAAAGGCGATGAATGCCCTGTCATCCATATCAAAGGACAACGCTCCCTTCGCGCTATCTGGAAAGAAAATCAGAAGCTCTTCTCCTATAATTGCGAGTATGGACGTTTGCCTATTCCAGAGCAAACTGAATATACATTGGAATACAAAGGCAAATCTTACAGAATATCCTTCAAAAAAGTAACGCACTCCGGCTATTTTCCTATCGCCATATGATCAATAGTAAATTCAAAATATTCTGGCTTGGGTTCTCGCTAGTACTCACTTCTTGCACGGTCATCGCAAAGATGAGCAGTTTTGAGACAACCGAAAAAAGCGAAACAATCCCCAAGCTAAAAATTTTATCAACGGAAAACGATCCTGAATTTTTCCTATTCGGGATTCTTGTACCCATCATTCCTGCCTGGAGTCACAACAGTATAATCTCATTATATATTAACGTAGGCAAAGACAGTTTGGAATGTCCTCAATTAATTTATGAGGATACTAAGCAATATTCAACAGCCTATCATAACCATTGGTTTTCTATAGCCACCGAGGATACTGCAAACTGGTATTGTTCCTATTCCATCCCCGCCGAAAAAGACGAATTAGCATACACCTTATTATGGAAAGGAGTTCCTTACTCCATTGAAATGAAAACAGAAACATACTGGAAAATAAAGTTCTTGCCCTTTTACAACCCCAATTGAAAAGTTCAAATACAGCAAGCAAAGCGAGCTTTCATCTTCTAAGATAAACGACCATGCATCATCTTTTGCATTATGCGCTCGTCACAGTATCGGCGTTATAAATATCACACCTGCATTTTCCAAAATGGCAGAAAATCTAGCTAAGCAAAAATCAAGCAGCATTCTTAGCCAGTGCATTGACATTCCCGGGCATATTTCTCACACTTATCACAAGCATCGCCGCCGATAGTTCAGGAAACAAAAAAAATTCCATTCCATCGCTGATCCTCTTTGCCGTTACTGGATTCGCATTATGGAGTTCTCAACAACACCATCATCGGAGACTTCTATCCATTCATTCTTCCACTCTTTTCTATTCTCATCGCATTTCAGATGGAAAAGCCTAAAAATCGCCCGTACACAAACCGCAATCATATACTTCAGGAGTATTAAACAAGGCCTATTCCGCCGCAAGGCCCTTGGCATTTTCGCTAAAGGAACCCGCCATCCTCTCCGCGCACAGGCAAAATGAGCCAACGATTTTGACATATCACACCAATGAAAGCAGACTTCGCCATCTTTTTGTAACCCTACTCGCTCGCCACATCGCACCCAATCTACTGACTTTTGCAGCGATCGTTCTTTTATTTGGAATCGCGAAGGACCTCAATATGCCAAATAGGAATACGCTTCTCGCGAACTTTGCTCCAAACACCCTGCCATATTTATATCAATAAGCGGAATGAAGCCCTGCCTCGGGCAAACAGTCGGGCTCATCTTCATCGGACTCGGCGATAAATTCTTTGGCATCTCCAAATCTTGCGGGACCGATGTCGCAGCAGCACCACTCAGCAAAACAACTATTTTCTGCACGCTAAAAGCACAAAAAAAGCCCTCCTAATTTATCTAAAAACAAATAAATTGTAGAATTCTATTTCAAACTTTCAATATTTTTGTAAAAGCGATGCTGAAGGGGAACAAAAAAAATCAATTTTTAGAAAGCAAATTCAAAAACCATCAGGAATATTTTTCAAACGCCAACCATAAAAGCCGGCAATTTCATTTTAGACTAGAACTTTTCTATGTTTCGGGACGTGAAGCGCAAGGTTTCAAAATCATTAAAAAAAGCGATCATTGGAGCAACGATAGGCCTGCTCCTCGTTGTTATTGTCGTTTTCTTTTCGGCTCCAACAAAAACAGACAGATTCGTTACTGCCCTATGGACACACCGCCTAGAAAACTTATTCTATGATGCTTTTTTTCAATGGGCTACCAACCGGGAAGTTCCTAAAGGAGACGCAAATAAGCCTATTCACAATGACAACTTTTCAAGCGATATCATCATCGTAGATATTGATGAAAATTCACTTTCAAAGCTAGGCAATTACAATTCTTGGACAAGGGACATCCACGCCGATGTCGTAAAAACGCTCAGCACAGCCGGAGCTTCGGCAATCGCCTTTGATATTCTTTTTAAAAATGCAGACTTCGGAGAAAGCAAAGCAAAATCAACCATAAAAGTATTGAATTCACTATATCCTCAAACAAACTGGACCTCACAGTACAATTCCTTCCGGCATCAATTTGATGATGACTCTGCCCTTGTCGAAGCCGTACAAAAAAGCGGACATACAATCATTGCCGGAATGTTCAGCAACAGAAATGCCTACCGGCACGAATCACAATGGCGTCCATTGAGCACTCCTGCATGGCGGGATTCCATCGGAACAAGCTCTACATTTTCTATTTCACAAATGACCGGTAACGGATCCATTATCTCTTGGGATCTACTGGATAATGTTTTCCCGAAGCTCGCCCGCGCAGGAGCAGGGCTTGGAGCTGTGAACATATTCCCGGAAGAAGATGGCGTTGTGCGAAAAGTCCCCCTCATCCACAGCTTTCCAAGTACAGCGCTCTATCCAAAGAGCGAGACGAGACTCTACGGCTCTCTTTCTCTTGAAATATTAATGCACATTTTTCACTGCAAAGCTGAAGATGTTAAAATAACCCTCGGAAAAGAAATCAACTTGGGAAAGCCTTTTGGAATATACAGGGATTCCACAGGAACTCTGCGCACAACATATCCGAATTTCAGCTACCCCATGATCCGGGCTCTCCTCGACTACAGCAAGCAAACCGGAATGCGGGCAAAAGATAGCGCCTCCGGCGAATTCATTGAGATTGCCCACCACATCGTCGCGTACAAAGACTTAAAGGGAAACCTTTCCATCGAGCTTCCTGACGGTACAACCATTTCCGGCGATATGGCCAATGCAGCGAGGAACTTCTCCTGGGGGAAAACAACCATCAATGTCCCATTTTCCATCGGGCAAGGAGAATCGCCAGGAACAATTCTCTTGCAAAATACCCTAAATGGCAATGAAAGTGAACTCGACAAATACACAGTAGACGTGCTTCACTACTTTGCAAACGACATCGACTCACTAAAGCCTGGTGAAAAAAAGCACCTTTCCTGTGAACTGGATCTCAATTATAACGCAGTAAGAAACGCATGGAAAACCAACTACGGCATTTTAGCAAATGACGTTCTAAAAGATATCGCGAGAACTGACCCGAATAAAATCGAGTCTCTCTCCATCGGAGAAGAGTTGCGTTTCGGGCACGAACGGAAAATTCCCATTGATTCTACAGGCGAATTCAGCTTGCGCTATAAAGGACATTTCAATGTAGCGGCAGGCTTGCGGAATTTCCAACACATTTCCTATTACGACGTGACAAAAAATAGGCTCGATCCCGAACTTTATCAAGGAAAAATTTTCATTCTCGGTTCTTCCGCACCCGCCCTTTTCGACTTCTATTCTACCCCGCACGAAGAGCATTTCCCTGCCGTGCTAGTCTATGCAACGACACTTCAAAATATTCTGGATGAAGATTATCTGCGCTTTTCAAGTGAGCACGCACAGCTCTATATCATACTCCTCCTCGCCATACTAGGCCTCATCACCGGGCTTTATTGTCCGCAAAGGCTCTCGCCTTTTATCTTGCTTTCTCTTATTGCAGCATATCTCGCCATTGCGCTTCGTCTCTTCATTGGCAACCTATATATCGAGGTCGCCCGTCCGCTCATTGCAATCGTTCTCATCTATATCGCAGCGCTCCTCGTCCGCGTTTATTTTGAATCGGCTGAACGCCGATTCTTGAATGCCGCATTCAAACAGTACATTTCCCCAGAGCTCATCGATGAAATGGTCGACCAAGAAATTTTACCGGCCCTAGGCGGAACAGAATCCGAAATCACCGCCTATTTTACAGACATAGCCAACTTTTCGTCATTTTCCGAACGCATCGGAAATCCGTCAAAGCTTGTTGAACTTTTGAACGAATACCTTTCCGCTATGACGGATATCTTGCTAAAGCACCAAGGAACGCTAGACAAATACGAAGGAGACGCAATCATTGCCTTTTTCGGAGCTCCGATGCAGCTCAAAAACCACCGTCAGAACGCTTGTGAAACAGCGCTCGCTATGCAAGATACCCTTGTCAATCTCCGCAAAAAATGGGCAAACGAAAAGGACAAATGGCCTAAAGAAATTTCCAACATGCATATGCGAATCGGAATCAACTCGGGGAAGATCGTCACCGGCAATATGGGATCTACCATGCGCAAGAACTACACAATGATGGGCGATTCCGTAAATTTGGCATCACGGCTAGAAAGCATCTCCAAAATCTATGGCACGGAATGCCTAGTGAGCGAAGAAACAATCAAGGGACTTGAAAAAGATTCCATTCTCTACCGCTCCATCGATTCCATCCGCGTCATAGGCAAATGCAAAGCCGTGCGGACTTACGAACTGATGTGCAAAACAAGCGCTCCAGAAGCTCAACAGATGAAGAAGTTCATCGACCTTTGGGAAAGAGGCATCAATCTCTATCTCGCAATGGATTGGGACAAAGCAGAAGAGATCTTCGAGCAGACAAAAAAACTGGAGCCGCACGATCCTTCGCGCGACCCCGGCCACATCACAACACCATCCATCACCTACATTGCCCGCTGCCAATCTTACAAAAAAGCCCCGCCGCAAATTGCAGAAAGCTCCGCTTGGGACGGAGTCTATACGGCAGTATCCAAATAAAAAATCTAAGCCACCTCTATTTTTAGTACAAACTCATTCCCTAGCTAAAAAAGCAAGTCCCTTTAAAATGCGTTCCTTAGAATCTTTAAAATGCCCGCCAGAATTGTATTCAAAAAATGGAGCAAAAGGAGAAAGAATTTCAAGGATTCTGTGCGTACATTCATCCACCTCCGCCATAATCGGATTCCGGGTTTCTTTTTCCAAATCACCCAAAGAGATATAAATTTTCGGATATTCTGCTTCAACCCTATGCGAAGAGGCATAATCCACAAAACCGGGGAACCAAAGCGAACCGGATAGACTAGCAAACTTTGAAAACTTTCCAGTATTATACATAGCAAACAAAGTAAGAAGTCCAGCCAAGGAATACCCCGCCAATGTTGAATTTGCGGCATCGACCAGAGTCCGATAATGCGAATTCACATAAGGCATTACCTTTGATACAAGCATATCCAAGAACACGGTTCCATTTCCTGCAAAAGGCCCCAAATTCTTGCCCAATTTAGGTTCCGCCCAAGGAGAAAGCGGAGAGTTCCAATCCTTGCCATCGATGCCCACCAAAATGAAAGGAATCGAGCTCTTCCCAAAATCAGGTTGGAGAGCATCCATCAGCGGGATAACATTCAATTCACCCATCAAATAGACAACCGGAAAATGCAAAGCGGGGTCCTCATATTGCTCCGGGAATGCGACCCGGCAAGCAAATTCCGATTGGAAAGCATCTTCTACAGAAAAATCATAAGAACGGATCATTTATTTAAAAATTTAATTGAAGGATGCCTCTAGAAATTGTTTGAAAGAACAGAACAGCACGCAAATCGGGTGCAGCAAAGGCAAAAAATTCCACCTCCATCAGTATTACCGAGCGAGAGCACGTCATACTCACGGTAGAAAGCCATATCCGACTGCCGGCAATGCCTGAGAACAATTTCATCGCGTTGCATTCGCCTTGAAGACTCTTAAGCATTATTGCAAATGTTGGATACAATAGCAAAGTTTGCTTTAATACTCTTCTACTTAGGAACAAAATCAAATTCTCCGCTACAATGTGGTACCTGTAATTTATCCGGTACCACGTTGTTTCACCCTCACCCCTGCTGCACCAACCAAATAGCCGAGGCTACGAAGCCAGATGTTCCCCGTAGAAAGCTGTCTGCTACGGGCAACTTCCAATCAATATTGCTATGCAATAGAGAGTATAGCCACCCATTTGGCATATAAACGGAAAGCCCCGCTGAAGCGGGGCTTTTTTTACATATAAAGTAAAAAAATTAAAAATTATCTTTCTTCAGCTCAAAATAAGCCTGTGGATGGCCACACACAGGGCAAATCTGAGGAGCCTTCTTACCGACTACGATGTGCCCACAATTGGAGCACTGCCAAATGCAATCGCCATCCCTAGAGAACACGATAGAATCCTTTACATTATTCAAGAGCTTCTTATAGCGTTCCTCATGAATCTTTTCGATTTTGGCAACCATCTCGAACTTGAGAGCTATTTCCGTAAAGCCTTCTTCATGGGCTTCCTTCGCCATACGGGCATACATATCCGTCCATTCATAGTTTTCTCCGTCTGCAGCAGCCTTCAAATTAGAGGCCGTATCATGAATATCTCCGCCCTGAAGATACTTGAACCAAATTTTGGCATGTTCCCTTTCATTACCGGCAGTTTCTTCAAAGATATTCGCTATCTGTACAAAACCTTCCTTGCGGGCTTTAGATGCAAAAAAGGTGTACTTATTGCGGGCCTGTGATTCGCCAGCAAAAGCGTCCATCAAATTTTTCTCTGTCTTTGAACCTTTGAATTCCATACGATCATCTCCTTTTTGGTTGTTATCATTTTTCTTGAATATAAATTTTGGAGCACCACATATAGGACGCATCCAATCTGCAGAAAAGTCATCCTATTGAATACCCGAAAAAATTTCATTCAAAGTCAAATTTTTATCCTTATCATAAACGGTTCCATATAATTTGCAACCGTATTTATAAACTTTCTAAAACGCTCAAGCTCTAAAAGCCATACAAATCGCAAAAGGCATAAGTGACTGTTGCAATTACTTTATTTCCTGTCACTTCAATAACAGGAACATCCTTCTCCTTTATTGCTTCGACAACACCTAACACAAGCTGCAAGATCTCCAGAATAAGAAAGCAAAGCCCGAGTATTCAGCGAGAAAGCGATGCAAACGCAGTGGAAATAATAAAAACTAGGGCCGTACATATTACCTCTTCTATAACATATATACCCTTTTTAAAACAAAAAAGCCGCCTTTTGCAAGGTA